>JAFEBC010000769.1 GCA_018266095.1 Deltaproteobacteria bacterium | reverse complement strand
GCTCAAGCCGCTCTATTAGTTAGGAGTCAACGCATGCGGACCATCGGTGTCTTCAACCTCATCAGCCTCGACGGCGTCATGCAGTCCCCGCACCCCGACGGCGACGCGCGAGAGGGCTTCGCGCGCGGCGGCTGGGCAGGCCCCTACCAGGACGAGGTGCTGCAGAAGGTGGGCAGCGAAGGTGCGCGCGGTGAGAGCGCGTTGCTCCTGGGCCGGCGCACGTACGAGAACTTCGCCAAGGTGTGGCCGCACATGCCCGCGGACAATCCGTTCACGAAGATCATGAACGGCTTTCGCAAGTACGTCGCCTCGCGCACGCTCACGGGGCCGCTCGGCTGGACGAACTCGGAGCTGCTCGAGGGAGACGCCGTCGGCGCGCTGCGGGCGCTCAAGAAGACGCGCGGGCCCAACCTGACCGTGCTGGGGAGCGGTGAGCTCGTGCAGGCCCTGCTCGCGACGGACCTCATCGACGAGCTGATCCTGCCGATCCACCCGCTCGTGCTGGGGAAGGGGCGGCGGCTGTTTCCTCAGGATGGCGCGGCGGCGGAGTTCGAGCTGCGCGGGACGAAGACGAGCACGACGGGGGTGATCATCGCGACGTACGGGCGGCGCGGGAGTGCGTGAGGTGCGCAGGCACGGAAGCGCCAGGGGACCGACTCCGCCCCTCGTCGGGTGTGATCGTCACCGAGGCGCGGCATCGGGCCGCCTTTACTAGGGACGGGCAGGAGATCGGACACGTTTGCTGGTTGCGCGACCGCTCGCCTGTTAGGCCAGCGGCATGCAAGGCAGCGAACCGTCACGCTCACCGTCTGGCAAGCCCGTGGTCGCCCTCGCCGGGGCCACGGGCTTTGTCGGCTCACACCTCGTGGAGCGGCTGCGCGGCTCGGTCGACGTCGTCGGGCTCACCCGCACCCCGCGGCGTCCCAAGGACGGCGTCACCTGGCGCGAGTGCGATCTGTTCTCCTCGACCAGCACCCGCGCCGCGCTCAGCGGAGTCGACGTCGCCTACTACCTCGTCCACTCGATGATGCCGTCGTCGCGCCTGTTTCAAGGGCACTTCCACGACACCGATCTGCTCCTCGCGGACAACTTCGCGAAGGCGTGCGCCCAGGCCGGCGTGAAGCAGATCGTCTACCTCGGCGGCCTCGTCCCCTCCGAGGGCTTCGTCAGCAAGCACCTCCAGAGCCGGCTCGAGGTGGAGGGCGTGCTGCAGTCGTCGGGCATCCCCGTGACCTGCCTGCGCGCGGGGATGATCGTGGGTCCGGGCGGCAGCTCGTTCGAGATCCTGCGCGCGCTCGTGTCGCGTCTGCCTTGGATGATCTTGCCCCGCTGGACGCAGAGCTCGGGGCAGGCGATCTGGCTGCACGACGTGGTCGCGGTGCTGGTGGCCGCGCTCGAGGATCCGGCGCTCGCGGGCAAGACGCTCGACGTGGTCAACGGCGAGTCGCTCAGCTACGAGGATCTGCTGCGAGAGACGGCCGCGGCGCTGGGCAAGAAGCGCTGGATGGTGCCCGTGCCGATCTCCTCGACGGGCTTCTCCAAGCGCTGGGTGCAGCTCTTCTCCGGGGCCTCTCACGAGCTCATCTCGCCGCTCATCGACAGCTTGCAATGTGATCTCCCGCGGCTGCAGCCCTGCCCCGAGATCGCGCGCTACGTGAAGTTCAGGACCTTCGCCAGCATGTTGGTGGAGGCGCAGCGGAGCGCCGAAGCGGGCGGGCGCGGCGAGGCGGCGGACACGCGCGCGCGCGGCCTGCGCAAGAAGCAGGTCACCAAGTCGGTCCGCTCCATCCAGCGACTTCCCTCGCTGCCGCACCGCGCCGCGCGCTTCGTCTCCGACGAGTACATCGCGTGGCTGCCGCGCTTCCTGCGGCCCATCGTCCGCGTCGAGCGCGTGACCGGGACCGCGCGGCTGACCTTCTCGCTCGCCCTCTTGCGGCCGCCGCTGCTCGTGCTCGAGCTCATCGATCTCGGCGCCGACCGCGCGCGCGACAAGTTCCACATCGTCGGCGGACTCCTGACCAAGACCACGACCACCGGCTGGCTCGAGTTCCGGCAGGTGGCGAACAAGCGCTACACGCTCGCGGCCATCCAGGAGTTCGTGCCCTCGCTGCCGTGGCTGCTCTACATCGTGACGCAAGCGCCGCTGCACGCGTGGGTGATGAGGCGCTTCGCCAGACATCTGGAAGAGCTGTAGCCGAGCCCGCCCATGCCTGAAGGACACACCATCCACCGCGCGGCGCGCGACCAAGAGGCCGACCTCGAGGCGCGCGATGCTTGACCTCTCCGCCTGGCCCCCAGAGCTTCGAGATCGCGCGAGGGTCCTCGTGGACGCGGACCCGGCGCGCGCGGACAGCGGCTTCGTCCTCTATTGGATGCGCATCGCGGCGCGCGACCACGACAACCCCGCGCTCGAGGCCGCCATCACAGCCGCCGACGCGCTCGGCAAGACCGTCCTCGTCTACCACGGCGTGTCCGAGCGTTATCCGTACGCTTGCGATCGGCACCACACCTTCATCCTCGAAGGCGCCCGCGACGTCGCCCGCGGGCTGCGGCGGCGTGGCGTCGGCTACGCGCTCCACGTCGAGCGGCCAGGGTCACGCGGGCCTGTCCTGCGTCAGTTGGCCGAGCGCGCCGCGCTGGTGATCACCGAGGACGCGCCCTTCCCTCCGCTCGCTGCGTGGACCAGCCGCCTCGCCGGGCACCTCGCCGATCGCCGCGTGCCGTTCGTGGCCGTCGATGCGTCCTGCGTCGTCCCCATGCCGCTCGTGACCAAGCGGCATGACCGCGCGTTCACCTTCCGCAACGCCACCAAGCGCATCGCCGCCGAGTCGCTGGCGCAGGTCTGGCGCGATCGGCTCCCGGCCCGGCCGCCTGTGCTGCCCCCGCTGCCGTTCACGCCGGTCGACGCAGAGTCGCTCGACGATCGCGCCATCTCGCGGCTCGTCGCCGCCTGCGACATCGACCACGCCGTCGGACCCGTGCGCACCCTGCGCGGCGGCTCCGTGGCTGGCTACGCACGCTGGGACTCATTTCGCGCGTCAGGCCTCGCGCGCTATGCGGAGCGGCGCAACGACGCCGCCCTCGACGGCACCAGCCGGCTCTCCCCTTGGCTCCACTTCGGCCATGTCTCGCCCTTCCGCATCGCCCGCGAGGTGGCCGCGCTGCCGCCGTCTGCGAGCCGCGACAAGTTCCTCGACGAGCTCTTGATCTGGCGCGAGGTGGCCTGGCACTTCGCTGCGCACACGCCACAACTCGAGACGCTCGACGCCTTGCCGGCCTGGGCGCGCGCCACCCTCGACGCACACCAGGACGATCCGCGTCAGCTCGTCTCACTCGAGCGGCTCGAGCGCGGCCGCACCGGCGATCGGCTTTGGGATCTCGCGCAGCGCTCGCTCCTCGTCCACGGTGAACTGCACAACAACTTGCGCATGACCTGGGGCAAGGCCATCGCGGGCTGGACGCGTTCGCCTGAAGCTGCGCGCCGCACGCTGGTCGCGCTCAATCACCGCTACGCCCTCGACGGCAGGGACCCGGCGTCCTACGGCGGCCTCTACTGGTGCCTGGGCCTCTTCGACCGGCCGTTCTCGCCAGAGCAACCCGTCCTCGGCGCCGTCCGCCCGCGGCCGACGTCCGTTCACGCGGGCCGGCTCGATCTCGAGGCCTACGCAGCGCGCCTCTCGCGCCCCTCCCGGTCCGTGGGACGCGTGGCCGTCGTGGGCGCCGGTGTCGCCGGGCTCGCCTGCGCGCGCACGCTCGTCGATCACGGCGTGGACGTCACGATCTTCGACAAGGGCAGGACACCCGGCGGCAGGCTCGCGAGCCACCGCGCTCCAGACCTCGACGCAGACCTCGGCGCGCCCTACTTCACCGTGCGCGACGAGCGCTTCAGCCGCCTCGTGCGCTCGTGGATCGACGACGGCGTGGTCGAGCCTTGGCGCGGCCGCATTCGCGCGCTCCCCAGCGGCCAGACGGTCCCCGTGGAGACGCCGCCCCTCGAGCGGTTCGTCGGGACGCCGGGCATGAGCGCGATCGCGAGGCACCTCGCGCGCGATCTCGAGGTGCGCACGGGCCATCGCGTGGATCGCATCGAGCGCGTCGCTCTCCCCCAGGGGCTCCAACTGGGGCTCAACCCGGGGCCCCTCCAAGGGCGAGGGCGGCGCTTTGCGCTCGCAGGCACCGTAGGCGAGCCCGGCGTCACGCTCGGGCCGCGCGCCGCCGAGGACCCGACCCCTCTCGTCTCCTTCGGCGAGTTCGACGCGCTCGTCGTCTGTCTCCCCGCGGATCAGGCGCTCCCGCTGGTGCGCGACTGCAGCCCCACGCTCGCCGAGGCAGTGGCGCGCGTCACGCTCGAGCCCTGCCTCGCGCTGGCCCTCGTTCCAGAGAGCGACGCCCTGAGCGCGCTGCCCTTCGACGGCCTCTTCGTCGGCCGCGATGGCGATCCGGCCCGCATCCTGTCCTGGCTCGCGCGCGAATCCAGCAAGCCGCGGCGGAGGTCCGTCGAGGCCTGGGTCATCCACGCCGCTCCAGAGTGGTCGCGCGCCCACCTCCGCGATGCGCAAGAGGCGATCGTGGAGCAGCTCCTCGCCGAGGCCTCACGCCTGCTGCAGCTCCCGCGCTTCGGGGCGAGGGCCACGACGCTCCGTCGATGGGCCTTCGCGCGTGCGCCCTCGACCACCTTCGAGGCGGCGCTCTTCGACGACGACGTGAGGCTCGGCGTGGGCGGCGATTGGAGCGCTGGAGGGCGTGTCGAGGGCGCCTTCCTGGCGGGGATCGCGCTCGCGGGGCGCGTGCTGGGGAGCTGAGCGGGAGCCAGGCGAACGTCAGTCGTCTTCGCGACCGCAGTCCGCTTTGCGTCCGAGCTTGCACGCCTTCGCCCAGAGCTTCTTCGCGCGCGCGAGGTCGTGCACCCCCGCGAGGCCGAGCTTGAAGCAATTGCCGGCGTTGCTGCAGCCGACCTCCTCGTCGAGCTCGCAGGCGAGCTGGTACTTCTCGCAGGCCACCGTCAGCGACTTGGGGATCCCGCCGAGCGCGCTCTCCGCCATCCAGCCGAGGTTGGTGCACGAGCGGCCGTTGAAGAGCGCGCAGCCGCGCTGATAGGCCTGCGCCGCGCGCACGAGATCGACCGGCTGGCCCAGGAGGCCGTTGAAGAAGGTGTTGCCGATCGCCGAGCAGCCGTTGCCCGCGCCGCTCTTGCAGGCGCTGAAGTAGAGCTGGGCCGCGCGCTGGGCGCTGGCGGGATCGCTCTTGGCCGCCTCGGCCTGGTTCCCGTGGAGGAAGCAGGCGTTCGCGTCAGCCTCGGCGCAAGGTGCGTCGGCCAGCCCGGATGGAGCCGGCCCGAGCTCAGGGACGGCCGCCTTGGCTGCAGGCGCGCTCTCGCTGGGTGGCGGCGCGGACGCGGCTGGCGGCGCAGAGGTGGCCGACGCAGCGGCGGGCTGCGCAAGAGCCAGCGCACCGACGAGCTTCTTCACCGCCGGGCCGAGCGCCGCATCGAGCGCGTCCAGCGTCTTGCCCGAGGCCGTGCCCGTGGAGAGCAAGCGACCTTCATGCGTGTCGTGGAGCTTGAGCTGCACCTTGTAGTTGGAGCCGAACTTGAGGATCTCCCCGCTCACGACGAGGTCCGCCCCGATGCGCCGGCCGGTGTCGACCTCGCACTCGCCCTCGCAGTCAGCGAGCGACTTCCCCGCGGACTGCAGGAGGACCAGCAGGTTCTCTCTTGTCATCAGGCGCGCCGACGGCATCGCCTCCAGCAGCGCGCCGCGGACCTGGTCAGCCACGTAGCTGGCGTCGACGGCCTTCTGCTCCGCGCCCTCGAGCTTCGAGCGCAGCTCCAGCACAGCCACGAGCGGCGGCGACGGCTGCGCGGCCGCGAGGGCCAGGGGCGCAGCGAGCGCGAGCGGGACGGCGAGCCTCCACAGCGAATGTCCGGGCCAGGCGCGAGGGCGCATGTCACCTCCGAGGGTACGGTCCGCTAGCCTACAGCGTCGCGCTCGGTGGACGTGGCCTTTTGCGGTGCTCCGTCCCTGCTAGAGTCGCCCCACCATGACCGTGCGCTTCCTCGTCACCGGCGGCACCTTCGACAAGGAATACAACGAGCTCACCGGCGAGCTCTTCTTCAAGGACACGCACCTGCCCGAGATGCTCGCGCTCGGCCGCGCGCGCGTCCCGATCGAGGTCTCCACGCTGATGATGATCGACAGCCTGCAGATGACGGAGGCGCAGCGCGAGCAGATCGCGCAGGCGTGCCTCGCGGCGACCGAGAGCCGGATCGTCGTCACCCACGGCACCGACACCATGGTCGAGACCGCCAAGGTGCTGGCCGCCCGCGTGGCCGGCAAGACCGTGGTGCTCACGGGCGCGATGGTGCCGTGGAAGTTCGGCTCGTCGGACGGCCTCTTCAACCTGGGCAGCGCCCTGGCGTTCGCGCAGGTGCTGCCCGCGGGCGTCTACGTCTCGATGAACGGCCGCTGGTTCCCCTGGGACGACGTGCGGAAGAACAAGGCCAAGGGCGAATTCGAGAACTTGTAGACGTCAGCGCGGCTCACTCCTCCCGCAAGAGCGCCGGGCGTGGCAAGAAGCGATGCACCGCCTCCCACGCGTTGTCCTGAATCGTCGAGTCCTCGAGCTCAGGGGCGATCGCGCTTTGATCGACCAGTGGTCCCGTCAGCGCCTTCGCCTCGCTTGCGTAGAACTTGCCGCTCAGGAACGAGGGATCCACGACCGCGTCGACCAGCCGCTTCGACCCGGTTTCCAACGAATGAACGATCCCCAGCAACGGGGCGACGATCGGCATCATCACGTACTTCAGCATCACGCGCAGCGGCCCCGGAAAGTTGTTCGGGGCCTCTGTGCCGCTCGTCTGCCCGGGACTCACGGTGAGAATCCTCAGCTCAGGATTCTTCCGCGCGGCCGCCGCCATCGAGAGGGCGGCCAGGTACTTCACCTGTCCGTAGGCGAGCCAGATGTCGCCCTTCTTCCCGGCGAAGAACTGCCCGTTGCAGACGCTCACGAATTCGTCGACCGACGAGCTGGCGAAGCTCGGCTTCTTGATCCTCATCTTCGGCACTCCGCGCGCTGCCTCGCTCCCCACGTAGATCGCGGTCCCGGTCAGCTTTCCCGAGCGCAGAAGCCCATCGAGCAGCTCCACGTGACCGAGGACGTTCAGGGCAAAGACCTGCGTGACGCCGTCCTTCGTCAGCGCAAGTGGCTCTCTCCCGCCGATGCCTCCGGCGTTCATCACGAGCGCGTCCACCGGCCGCCGGACCGACCGGATCGCAGCTCGCACCGACGACGGATCGGACACATCCATCAAGACGATCTCGAAGATCGACCTTCCGGTTCGCGCTTCGAGCTCCGCCTTTGCGGCCGTCGCCTTCTCTTCGTTTCGGCACGCGAGGTAGATCTTCTCTGCCGTCTCGAGAGCGCCGAGCTGCCGTGCGACCTCTTTGCCAATGCCGGCATTCGCACCCGTGATCAAAGCGACCTTCATCCGGACCTCTCCTCACGTCTGTGTTGCGGCGTCATGCGGACCCGCGCGCGACGGCTCCATTTATGGACCACTTCGTATGATATTAAGGCCCACGGATCGCGACGCAAGACTTTTTGTACTCAGTGGTCCACAAGTTGAACGGACCCGCACGGAGATGGCGCCGCTTCGACGAGATCGCGGGCGGGGAGCAGCTTCAGAGCAAGGCATGCCCGCCGCGGAGGACGGGGGGCGACGCCGGAGAGCCGGTCTCCCTTGCCAAGCGAGAACCGTCTCGTATCCTATTGTAGCGATGGCCAAAGACAGGGAGTTCTGGACTGCATGACCACAAATCCAACCAGGCCGCGAGGACGGCCGCGCAGCTTCGACGAACTGGAAGCGCTCGAAAAAGCGACGAAGGTGTTCTGGTCGAAGGGCTATGACGGAGTGACGATCGACGACCTCGTCGCCGGGATGGGCGTGGGACGGATGAGTCTGTATGCCGTCTTTGGGGACAAGCGGACCTTGTTCGTGCGCGCCCTCAACGCGTACGCAGGTGTTCGGGGCGCTCTCCTTGCGAAGGCGATCTTCTCGCCGCAGTCTCTTCGCGACTCGCTCACCAGCTTCCTCCGGCAAGCGGTCGAGTGTGCGACCCAGGAAGGCTCGCCGGTGGGTTGTCTCCTCGTGTGCGTCGCGCCGCTCGTGGACGACGCGGAGGTCCGGCGGTTCGTCCAGAACGCGACCGCTGGCGCCGTCGCGCTCGTGGAGCGTCGTTTCCGGGACGGGATCAGCGCGGGAGACATCCCGCCGGACTTTCCGGTCGCCGCGCGGGCGCGCCAGGTCATCGACCTCGTCAATGGTTTGACCGTGCGTGCGAAGATGGGCACACCGCGCAAGACGCTTCTCAGGGACGCCGAGGAGGCGGTCGAACTGTTGCTTCCGCCGCGCGGGACTGGTCACAGGCCGGGCGGCAGTGCCCGGAAGGCTCGAGCGTGAGCCCGGCCGTCCTCGAGTACGGCGTGGTGCCGTCGATGCTCTGGTTGGGGCTGATGTTGCGCCGCCGCGAGCGGTGCGCGGGACCTTCGCCCCTCTGACACCGCTACGACGAGGCCGCCGCCACCGCGTAGACCATCGCGTCGAGCAGGGCGCGGAAGGGATCCTCTGCGGGCAGGGCGTCGAGTTCACGCGCGACCGCAGCGAAGCGGCCCTTGTCGAAGACGAGCGCGCCGAGCAGGCACGCCCGCGCCAGCCCGGCGAGGTGCAGCGACCGCTGCGCGCCCGGAGGCGGCAGCGCCGCGAGATCCACGCCGGCCGAGACCTTGCGCGCGATCGCCTCGCGCAGGAGCTCCGCCGAGGACGGCACGGCCTGCACCGACTTCAGCACCAGCTTCCACAGCGGCCCGGGCTCGCCCACCACCGCATCCAACACGCGGTCGAGGAACGGCTCGCCGGTGGGGCGCGGCGTGGGCGATGGCCGGCGCGGGTCGAGCTCGAAGTGGCCGCGCAGGTGCAAGTCCAGCAGGGCGGCGCCCGCGAAGCCGATCGCCAGCGCGCCGGTGGCGGCGACGCGGCCCCTGCCCCGCTCATCGAGCGAGAGGAGGTAGAGGTGCTCGGGGAGGGTGAGCGTTGCGCCGGCCAGGTCGAGGCTCGCGGTCATCGGTGTTCCTGCTTCGTCTCGGACGAAGGACTCGAGGGGACTGTCCGCGAGCGCATTCTTCGAGCATTGTCCCACGACGCTTGCGAATTCCGAAGGCTCCCGCGCAAGGAAGACGGCCCGCATGAACCACGTCAGCCCGAGCCGGACCCGCCGCACACGGCCCTTCCTCGCCTTGCTCTCTGCCCTCTGCAGCCTGCTTGCGGCATTTCCCGCCGCCGCTGCCACGCCGGGTGGCGAGTGGTACCTGGGCGCCGGGCTCTCCTGGTCGGCGCCGCTCAACGGCAGCGTCTCCGAGCAACGGCAGACGCTGGCGGTGTCGCTCGAGCTCTCCCACGAATGGGAGCGCGCCGTGGCCGGCTTGACGCTCATCCACGGCGCCAACTTCGCTCTCAACAACGGCGATCCGAAGTCGTGGGGAACCCCCTGGGACGCGATCGCGCTGCACGCTGCGTGGATCCCCTGGTCGTCGCCGTGGGCCTCGCTCTACGTCGGCGGCGGGCCCGCGCTCTTGTTCGTTGGCTTCCGCAGGACCGACGGAGACTTCCCGAACCAGCCGTTCTTCCACTGGGACACGGGGCCCGCGGTGATGGCCGAAGCGGGGCTCCTCTTCTTGCGCGACCAGCAGTGGGGCCGCGTCTCTCTCGGCGCGCAGCTCTTCGTCCCCGCCTTCACCGTCACGCCCGATTCGGCGCCGGGGGCGCACCGCATTTCGCTCTTCACGCTCGGGATCCGCGCGCAGCTCTGATGCCGCCGCGCGGCCCCAGGTCGACCCTGTCGCTGCGCTCAGCCCATCCGGTGCGGCACGAAGCGGCTCCCCGGCCCCGTGATCATCGTGTCGGCCTCCCGCACGCCCAGGCCCGCGGCCTCGCCTTGCACGACCCAGCATCCGAGCACCGGCCACTTGCCGTCGAAGACGACCGCCTCGGGCGTGAGCGCCTGCTCGATGAAGCCTTCCTTGCCGTAGCCGTCGTCGACGCCGCGCGCGACCTCCACCCCGTCGAGCACGAGCCGGATGTTGGCCCCCTCGCGCGAGAGCAGCGGCTTCTGCACGTAGCTCTTCATCTTGCCCGCGGCGAAGTGCGCCTCGAGCAGGTTCGGGTGGCCGGGGAACATCTCCCACAGGATCGGCAAGAGCCCCTTGTTCGACAGGACCATCTTCCACGCGGGCTCGATCCACTGCGTCGAAGGGCCGTACGCAGGCTGCGTCGAGAGGCGCGCCGCGAACTCCTCGCGCACCATCCACTCCCACGGATAGAGCTTGAAGCAGGTCGCGAGGCTGTCGCCCTCCTCGTCGACGAAGGCGCGGCGCGCGTGATCCCAGCCGATGCGAGACACGGGCAGAAAGCGCGTGCGCAGGCCGGCCTGCTCTGCGCAGTCCTGCAGATACGTGACCGTCGCCAGATCCTCGGGCGTCTCCATCGAGACGAAGTGTACGAGGCGGTTGTCGAGCTTGGGCGCGAACGACTTCCACGCAGTTACCAGCCGCTCGTGCAGCGAGTTCCACTGATCGCCGCCCGGCACGCAGGCCGTGAGCCACTCCCATTGCGCGACGGCGGCCTCGATCAGCGCCGTCGGCGTGTCGGCGTTGTACTCGAGCAGCTTGGGCGCGCCCGTGCCGCGCCAGGCGAGATCAAAGCGCCCGTAG
>JAFEBC010000768.1 GCA_018266095.1 Deltaproteobacteria bacterium | reverse complement strand
GGCGGTGATCTCGACGCTGACGTGGATGCTCGCTGTCGCCGCCTCGCACAAGGAGCTGGGAAAGCCCGTGCCCGAGGGCGGTCCGACGCCGCCGATCTCGATCCTGCGTCCGCTCAAGGGCCTCGACGATGGCCTCTACGAAAACCTGCTCTCGCTGGTCGAGCAGGACTACCCGCACTACGAGATCCTCCTCGGCGCCGAGGACCCGCACGACCCCGCGCTCGACTGCGCGCTGCGCCTGAAGAAGAGCCATCCCGAGGTGCCGATCAGCGTGGTGGTCACCCGCAAGGGCCCGGGCCGCAACCCCAAGGTGCGCATCCTGCGTGAGCTGGAGCGGCGCGCGAAGCACGGCTGGCTCCTGGTGTCGGACTCGAACGTGCGCGTGGACAAGACGTATCTGCGCGACACGGCCGCAGAGCTGCGCGACGACCGCGTGAAGCTGGTGACCAATCCGGTGGCGCCGCTGGTGTCGGCCGACGAGACGCTGGGCGGCACGCTGGAGAGCCTGCACCTGGCGACGTTCGTGGTGGCCTCGACCTGCTTCGCCCGCGTGATGGGCGGGCGCGCGCTGGTGGTGGGCAAGTCGATGCTGATGGAGCGGGCGGCGCTGACCTCGCTGGGCGGCTTCGCCTCGGTGTCGAACGTGCTGGCCGAGGACTATCTCTTGGGCCGCAAGTTCGAGCTCGAGGGCTACGGCGTGGCGCTCTCGTCGCACCCGGTGCGCACGGTGAACGAGAGCTGGCCGGTCGAGCGCTTCCTGCAGCGGCACCTGCGCTGGGGGCAGATGCGGCGGCGGATCTCGCTCGCGGCCTATGCGGGTGAGCTGCTCTTGAACCCCATCGCGTGGCTCGCGGCTGCCGTGCTGGTGCGCGGGTCGGCGCTGCGGCCCGCGGAGGCCGTCGCGGCGCTCGTGCTGCTGGCGTTCAAGCTCGTGCTCGACGTGCGGCTCGCGGCCGTGATGCGTCAGGCGCCCTTGCCGATGGCCGACGCCGCGTGGCTGCCGCTCAAGGATCTGCTGATCGCCGCGCTGTGGCCGATCGGGCTCGTGCGGCGCACGATCCGCTGGCGCGGAAACGAGCTGCGCATCGGCCGCCTGAGCCGCCTCTTCGTCCCCCGGCGCCGCGCCCGAGACCTGGTCGGCGAAGCCGCCTGACGAATCCCGACCAAGGTGTTTCCTTCCTTCCTTCCTGTGCAGCCGTTGCAGTTGCTCTTGCCGTCAGGGCGCCGGCACGCCGAGGAGCCGCTCGAAGAACACCTCGGCGAAGTCCACCCAGAGCCGCGCCCCGCGCGAGAACCCGCCGCAGTGGTACGGCTCGCGCGCCAGCGTCACCGCGCGGACCTTGGGCAGCACGCGGGCCCAATCGAAGTCGGGCGGGCGCAGGAAGTCGTCGATGTGCGTCTTGTCCCAACAGACCGTCTCGTCCAGGTGCCCGTCGCTGCGCGTGGTGAAGCAGTCGAGATCGAGGTCGAGCACGATCCCGCTCGCCGCCTCGAGCAGCGCGCGCACGTCGGCCCCGGCGCGCTCCAGGGTCGGCGCGAAGGCGAACTCGTGCCTCTTCCCGAGCGGATCCGTGAACGGCAGGAAGCGCGAAAGCTCCCCCGGCTGGTGCGAGCGGGCGATGATCGCGGCCGAGCTGATCGCGCCGGACTCCAGCGCCGCCAGGATGTGGTCGTCGTTGCGCGTGGCCAGCCTGTGCCGCGCGAAGCGATCGAGCTCGTCGAGCGGCGAGGTGTACGGCACCGCGCGCGCCTGGGGCGTCTCCAGGTCCATGTGCCGGTCGAGCGTGAGCAGCGTGAGCGGCCCGTGCGTCTGCGCCACATGCGCCCAGAGCGTGAACGCGGTGCGGTGGTGGTCGAACACGAACACGTCGCGCTCGGTCCCGCCGATGGGACAGGTGATGCGGTGGACGTCAGCGAGGGCCAGCATGCGCCCACAAGAGCCACAACTCGGGCACGCGCGCAAAGTCGGATCGTGCCGCTCCTGCGCTTCCCGTTGCTCCCGCGCGCGCGACCGCGCTACACACGCGCCGTGCACGTCGCCGACTTCGACTTCCCGCTGCCGCCCGAGCTCATCGCGCAGGCCCCGCTGCCCGAGCGCGACGCCTCGCGGCTGCTCACGCTCTCTCGCTCGACAGGCGCCATCGCGCATCGCATGGTCCGCGGCCTGCCTTCGCTCCTGCGCGCGGGCGATGTCCTGGTGGTCAACGACGCGCGCGTGATCCCGGCGCGCCTGCACGGCAAGAAGCGCGACACCGGCGGCAAGGTGGAGCTCCTCCTGGTCGAGCCGTTCTCGGCCTCGGCGCGGGGGCAGGGCGCGCGCGATCTGCAGGCCACGGACTGGCTCGCCATCGGCGGCTCGTCCAAGCCGCTGCGTCAGGGGGCGGTGGTCGACATCGGCGGTCAGCCGTTCACCATCATCGACGTCCTCGGCGGTGGCGAGGTCCGGGTGCGGCTGCCGGCCCACCTCGACACCGAGGCCGCGCTGCACGCGTTCCTGGACGAGCAAGGCCAGCTTCCGCTCCCGCCGTACATCGAGCGCGAGCCCGAGGCCGCCGATCGCGAGCGCTACCAGACGCTGTTCGCCAAGACCAAGGGCGCCATCGCCGCGCCCACCGCGGGCCTGCACTTCACCGAGCGGCTCCTCGCGGCCCTCGACGCGCAGGGCGTCCTCCGCAAGCACGTCACCCTGCACGTCGGCCCCGGCACGTTCCTCCCCGTGCGCGTGGACCGCACCGAGGACCACCGCATGCACCGCGAGCGCTACGACGTGCCCGCGGACACCGCGCAGACCATCGCGGCCGCGCGCGCCCAGGGACACAGAGTCATCGCCGTGGGCACGACGGCCCTGCGCACCTTGGAGGCGGCCTTCGACCCTGCGACGCGCGCCCCGCGGCCCGGCCCCGGCAGCACCGATCTCTTCTGCACGCCCGGCTACGACTTCCGCGCCGTGGACGCGCTCTTCACCAACTTCCACCTGCCCAAGAGCACGCTGGTCATGCTGGTCGCGGCCTTCGCGGGCCTCGACCACATCAAGGCGGCCTACGCTGCCGCCGTCGCTGAGCGGTATCGCTTCTTCTCCTACGGCGACGCCATGCTCATCGCTTGAGAGCGGCTGCAGCGCGCGCCTGACGTTTCATCTGTGTCTCCTCGGACAATCTTCCGAGGGTTCCGAAGGTCTGGGTGTGACATTGCACCGGGCTCACTTCGGGAGTCCGCATGCGTCTCGCCCTCGTCCTCGCCGTCGCCGCACTGTCGTCCACGCTCGCTTGCGCAGGCAGCACCGGCGCGAAGGGCGACACCGGCCCGCAGGGCCCTCCCGGCGCCACCGGCCCGACCGGCCCGCGCGGCGCAGGCGATCCCGGCCCCAAGGGCGACACCGGCGCGCAGGGCGTCAAGGGCGACCAGGGCGACACGGGCGACCCCGGCGACAAGGGCGACACCGGCACGCAGGGCCTGAAGGGCGACAAGGGCGACACCGGCGACAAGGGCGCCAAGGGCGACGCCGGCCCCACCGGCCCGGCCACCGCGCAGCTCCTGGATCACTCGAACGCCGTCATCGGCAACGTCATCGGCCTCACCCCGAACCCGCTCGGCTTCGTCACGCCGGCGCAGGGCGTGGTGCTCATCTCCGGCAAGGTGTGGGCCTTCGACGCCGCGGCCGGCAAGATCAGCGGCTTCCCCACGGGCGCGGCCTGGTTCACCACCTCGAACTGCACCGGCCAGAAGTACCTCGCGAACGCCACGCCGCAGATGGTCTTCGGCCCGCTCCCCGGCGACGCGGCCACCGTGCTGAACGTGGTCGACGCCAGCAACGCCGCCGTCACCGCGCAGTCGGACAGCGACGGCAACACCTGCAAGACGCGCGCGACGCCCAACGTCTACCCCGTGGCCGCGGCCAGCTTCACCGCGCCCACCGCCACCGGCCCGTACACGCTGCAGTAGGTCCCCGCGCCGATCGGACCTGCGCACGCTTCTTGTGCAGGGCCCCGCGGTGTTCTGCGATAGAACGCGGCATGCTTTCGTTCTCAGTCACGCACACCGATGGCGCCGCCCGCCGCGGCACGCTCACGCTCGCGCACGGCCAGGTCGACACGCCGCAGTTCATGCCCGTGGGCACCGTCGCCTCGGTGAAGGCGCTCGCGCCCGACGATCTGAACAACATCGGCGCGCAGATCATCCTCGGCAACACGTACCACCTCATGCTGCGGCCCGGCCCCGAGCTCGTGGAGGAGCAGGGCGGCCTCGCGCGCTTCATGGCCTGGAACAAGAACACGCTCACCGACTCGGGCGGCTTCCAGGTCTACTCGCTCGAGGGCCAGCGCAAGATCACCGAGGAGGGCGCGCTCTTCCAGAGCCACCTCGACGGCAAGAAGATGATGCTCACGCCCGAGCGCGCGGTGGAGATCCACGGCCAGCTCGGAAGCGACATCCTCATGTGCTTCGACGAGTGCCCGCCCGCGCAGAGCGAGCGCGAGCACCACCTCAAGGCGCTCGAGCGCACCACGCGCTGGGCCGCGCGCTGCAAGGCCGAGTGGATGAAGCGGCGCGAACTGGCCGATCAGAAGGGACCCGCCGGCGATCGCGGGCCCGGCTACCGCGTGGGCAACCTCTTCGGCATCGCGCAGGGCGGGTTGTTCAAGGACCTGCGCGCACGGCACATCGAGGAGATCGCGCAGCTCGATCTGCCGGGCTCGGCCCTCGGCGGCTTCTCCGTCGGCGAGGCCCCGCCCGCGATGTGGGAGGGCGTCGAGCACGCCGCGCCGCTGTTGCCCGCGCACAAGCCGCGCTACCTGATGGGCGTCGGCACGCCATCCGATCTGGTCGCCGCCGTGGCCCAGGGCCTCGACCAGTTCGACTGCGTGCTGCCGACGCGCGATG
>JAFEBC010000767.1 GCA_018266095.1 Deltaproteobacteria bacterium | reverse complement strand
TCAAGGCCAACTTCATGAACGGCCCGGTGGTCGCGCGCGTGCCCGATCAGGCGCCGCAGGCCGCGCAGCAGCCGGCGGCCAATCAGGCGCCCGCGGCGCAAGCGGCGCAGACCGCGCCGGAGAAGGGGCCGGAGAAGTCGCCCTTTCAGACCGCGCTGCAGGGCACGACGCTCGTGACCATCACCTCCACGCCCAACGGCGCCGAGGTGCGCGACACCGATGATCGCCTGATCGGCCAGACGCCGTTCGAGCTGGCGGTGCCGCAGCAGAAGCCGCTGCAGGTGACCTTGAAGCTCGATGGGTTCAAGCCGTACGTCATCAAGCAGAAGAGCGTGTCCGGCGAGCGCCTCTCGTTCGCGGCAAATCTGAAGAAGGACCCGAAGGCGGACCTCGGCAAGATCGTGGATCAGGTGCCGGGCAAGCGTTCGGTCGGCTACAAGGACGATCCGTATTAGGGTCAAGTACGCGATTGCGTACTAGAATCCGCCCCCACGGATGGTCTTCACCATCGTTCCCACGCGGATGGACTTCGACATGACGAACACACGACGCGCGCGCCTTGGCCACGCGGTCACGGGAAGAGTGCGCGCAGTCCTGGTGGCGCTCTCGCTGTTCACCGCACAGGCGGCGCTGGCCGACGCGCGCGCGGAGGCCAAGCGGCACTACAAGGACGGCATGGCGCTCATCGGCGCCGGTCAGCTCGAGCGCGGCATCGAGGAGCTCAAGGCCGCCTACGCGATCAAGCCGCACCCGGACGTGCTCTACAACGTCGCGCGCGCGTATGTGGACCTGGGCAACATCCCGGAGGCCTTGCGCTACTTCCGTCTGTATGTGGCGACGGATCCCGAGGACAAGGCGCAGGTCGAGCAGGTCATGCAGCGCCTGCAGGCGGCCATCCAGACGGCGCCCGAGCAGAAGCCGCAGGCCACCAACCAGCGGCCCGCGCAGACGACGCAGCAGCCGTCCGCGGGCAACGTGAACTCGGCCGACGCGCAGGCGCTCCTCGCGCAGCTCGCGGAGATGCTGGCGAAGGCGAAGGCGGCGCAGGCCCCCGCTGAGCCGTCGGGTCCGGCGGCGGCGCCCGCGCTCCCGGCGGCGCCCACCGAGGAGGAGATGTTCGCGCCCACCGAGATCTCGGCGGAGAGCAAGGCCACCGCGAAGGAGATCGCGCAGGAGCTGTCGGGGCAGCAGCGGCACGATGAGGATCTGTTCGAGGAGTTGGTCGTCACCGCCGGCGTCCGCGCGTCAGGCGAATCGCGCGCACCGGCTTCGCTGACCGTGATCACGGAGGAGGAGATCCGGCTCTCGGGCGCGACCACGATCCCGGAGCTCTTGCGCCGCGTGCCCGGCATCGACGTGGCCGAGATGAACCCGTCGGACACGAACATCTCCATCCGTGGCTTCAACCAGCGCGTCGCCGACAAGGTGCTCGTGCTCGTCGACGGCCGCTCGGTCTATCAAGACTTCCTCGGCAACACGCTCTGGCCGGACCTGGACGTGGCCATCCCCGAGATCGCGCGCATCGAGGTCATCCGCGGCCCTGGGTCGGCGCTCTACGGCGCAGGCGCCTTCAGCGGCGTGGTCAACATCATCACCAAGAGCGGCGACGAGGCCGCGGGCGTGCACATCTGGGCCGGCGGCGGCACGCAGAACACGCAGCAGGGCGGCGCCACCATGGGCGGCAAGAGCGGCAAGCTCACCTACAAGGCGGTGATGGCGTACGACCACTCGAACAAGTGGACCAAGGACTACGCCGACGATCGCACCGACTTCTCCTCGCAGTGGCCGCAGCCGGACCGCAGCCGCGAGGTGGAGCGCGCGGGCATGAACCTCGCCTACGACTTCGGCAAGGTGCAGATGATGGTCGCGGGCGGGTACGACAACTTCGCGCAGGAGATCGTGCCGCTCGGCGCGCTGCGCAGCTTCGCCGCCGTCGGCAACAGCGGGTTCGCGCGGCTCGAGGTCACGAGCGGGCAGACCAAGCTGAAGATGTTCTGGAACGCGCTGCGCATGGACACCGGGCCCGAGTACTGGCCGAACGGGATCCCGAACTTGAACACGCAGGTGCGCTCGGATGTGGTCGATGCCAGCGCGCAGACCGGCGTCGACTTCCGCGCGGCGGGCAAGCACCGCGTGAACTTCGGCGTCGGCTATCGCTACAAGACGGTCGACTGGGGCTACCTGAAGATCAAGGACGACGGCACGCACCGCTACGACGAGAACCACTTCAACGCGTTCCTCCAGGAGGACTGGGAGGTCAACAAGCAGCTCCAGATCGTCGTCTCGTACCGCGTGGACCGGCACCCGCTGCTGGCGCGCTACGACATCACGCCGGGCGGCCTCGTGCACTCCCCGCGCGGCACGATTCTGTACGAGGTGAAGCCGGACCAGGTGCTGCGCTTCACCATCGGCACCGCCTTCCGCGTCCCGACGTTCCTCGAATCGTACATCGACATCTTCGCGCCCATCCCCAACCAGCCGGGCATCGGCGTCGAGTTCCAGGGCGACCAGAAGCTGCGGCCCGAGAACATCATCCAGGCCGAGCTCGGGTATCGCGGGCGCATCGGCGAGCGCTTCCAGCCGGAGGCGGTGGTGTTCGTCGAGCGCGTGAACGACCTCATCAACGATGGCGTGTTCCGGCACCCGGGCCTGGGCGAGACGCGCGATCCGAACACGGGCAACTACGTCATCGGCTACACGGGCTTCAACAACCAGAGCTACGACATCCTCGGCTTGGGCGCGGAGCTCGCGGGCAAGTGGCAGCCCATCGACGGCGTGGACATCGGCGTGAACTACTCGTTCCTGCGTCTCGCCAACTGCACGAGCGGCTGCAGCTTCAACACGCCCAACGGCGACCCGGCGGCGCAGTTCACCAACAACACCGCGCAGCACAAGTTCAACGCCAACGCCACCTGGCGCCCGCCCGCGGGCATCGACCTCGGCGCCGAGCTGCACTTCGTGTCGGGCGTGACCTGGACGGAGAAGACCTTCGATCCCAGCTCGGCCACAGGCGTCGATCTGAACCCGTATGACGTGCCGAGCTACACGCTCATCAACGCGCGCATCGGGTACCGCCTCTTCAAGGACAAGCTCGACCTGGGCGCGTCCGTCTACAACATCCTCAACGATCAGCACCGCGAACATCCGTTCGGAAACCAGATCGGGCGTCGCCTGATGATCACCGCCGCGGGGGCCTTCTAATGACCGCCTCCATGAAGACCATGCGCACGCGCGTCCTCTCGACCTCGATGCTGATGCTCCTTGGCCTGGCCGGGGCCTGCGACAAGCCGAGCGTGGCGCCCACGCAGGACACGCTGGTGTGCCCGACCGATGGCGGCGATTGCGTGCTGCCGTCGACGCCCGGGACCATCAAGGGCACGGTGGTGTACTCGGGCTTGAAGCGCGGCGACGTGATGCTGCTCTTGTTCGACGCGCACAACCTGCCGCCGCCGGATGGCACGGCCACCTCCGCGGTGTCGCTCGCGCGCATCCCTGCGTCGACGATGTTCGGGAGCCAGGCGGGCGCGGGGCCGTTCTCGGCGCCGTACACGTTCACGCAGGTGGTGCCGGGCAGCTACCAGATCCGCGCGCTCATCGACGTGAATGGCGAGTTCGATCCCTTCTTCGACTATCTGCAGCAGCCGCGCGCCGGGTATCCGGTCGGCGGGCACGTGTCGTTCGCGCAGGATGGCACGCCGCCGCTCGCCAACTTCGACGTGCCGGCGAACACGGTGGTCACCTCCATCAACGTGGCCATCGGGCAGGAGCTGCTCTTCGACCCGCCCTCGTTCATCTACGGCGCGGGCTCGCCGAACGTGCTCTCGACCAACATCGATCGGCCGCAGTTCCTCTCGCTGTCGACGGTGAACCTGCACGTGCCGAAGGCGAGCTTCGAGAAGGCGCGCTTCGCCATCGAGCTCAAGCGCGACGCGAACGGGCAGCCGCAGATCTCGGATCACGACGGGCTGGTGGACGTGTACCCGCAGGTCATCCTGCGCCAGCTCGATCTGCTCCAGGGCAACGGCCAGTCGCTGCCGGTGTCGGGCGAGGACGCGGCCATCGTGCCGTGCAAGGTGGACCCGCTGCCGTTCCTGCCGCAGCTCCTGGCGAGCAAGCCTGGCGACGCGCCCATCGGCGCCAGCAACATCAACGTGCTGGTGCAGCCGCTGGCCGTGAAGCTGCACAACGGCGTGCCGTCGCCGCTCGCGGCGATCCCGCCGGGCAACTACCAGCTCATCGTGATCAACAAGAGCGGGCAGGTGTGGACGATGCCGAACTCGCTCGGCACGCAGCAGGGCATCGCCTCGCAGAACATC
>JAFEBC010000766.1 GCA_018266095.1 Deltaproteobacteria bacterium | reverse complement strand
TGTCCACGAAGTCGAGCGTGGTCCCGTTCAAGTAGATGAGGCTCTTGGGGTCCACGTACACGCGGGCGCCGTCGACCTCGAACAGCGTGTCGCGCGTGCGCGGGACGTCGCAGAACTCGATGACGTACGAGAGGCCGCTGCAGCCGCCGCCCTTGACGCCCAGGCGGATGCCCGACTGCGGGCCGGACGACGCGCGCTTCTCGGTCTGCTCGCGGATCTTCTTCGCGGCGCTGGCCGTGACGATCACGGTGAGCTTGGGCGCGGTCACGGTCTCGGCGGCGGTCGTGGTCATGGTCTGCACCTTCTGTCTCCTCGAACTACGCCGTGGGCTGCGGGGCGATCTCAGCCTTGGGTTCGGCCTTCGCCTCGGACGCCGGATGCGCGGCGTCGCGCTTCTTCTTCCAGTCGGCGATGGCGGCGCGGATGGCGTCCTCGGCCAGCACCGAGCAGTGGATCTTCACCGGCGGGAGCGCGAGCTCCTTGGCGATGTCCGTGTTCGTGATGGTGAGCGCCTGCTCGACGGACTTGCCCTTGACCCACTCGGTCACGAGCGAGCTCGAGGCGATGGCCGAGCCGCACCCGAAGGTCTTGAACTTGGCGTCCTGGATGGTGCCGTCGTCGGCGATCTTCACCTGGAGGCGCATGACGTCGCCGCACGCGGGCGCGCCCACGAGGCCGGTGCGCACGCTCGGATCGGCCTTGTCGAGAGTGCCCACGTTGCGGGGGTTCTCGGAGTGGTCGGGGACCTTGTTGCCGTACGCCATCTCTGGCCTCCTTTGCTGCACCTGCGATGCGGGAAAACGCCAACCGATTCCACTGCTAGATCTAGCCCTGCGCGCGCGATCTAGCAAATATGGATGCCTCAAGTCCAGATTGGGTGTGCGTGTGCCAAAAAACTGAACAAAATCAAACATTCCGTAGCGCGGTCGGTGGTGCGGCGGATGGCCTCAGGGCCGACTCGCGGCCGCGAGCAGGCGTCCCGTGGGATCGACGGCTTCGACGATGTAGGCGCGCTGCGGCAGACGCGAGGACAGTTCGATCAGGGCCTCGAAGTCACGCGCTGCGGACGGATCGGCCTGCGCGATGAGTTCGATGCGGATCTGACAGCCGAGGAAACCGGTGAAGACGGCGAGCCGCGAGCCCGATGCCCGGAAGCGGCCGCGCAGGCGCACGCGAGAACCCTCGAAGCCGATCGTCAGCGATTCGAGCAGCGTGTCGTCGAGCGGCGGCGCGGTGCGTTCGAGCTCCAGCGAGGGTGCCGTCGAGGGCAGCGTGCAGCCCGCGACCGTCTGAGGCAGCCGCGCGCGCAGGGCCAGCAGCGCATCGGCGGCCGTGGTGTGCGCGGCCAGCGGAATCGAGAGCTCGCGATCGTCCAGCGCGATGCGCAGCGGGAGCGCCTTGGACTTGCCCGTGCACGAGAGGCCCGAGGGGAACGCAGCGCAGGTCAGGCCGGCGCCATCGAGGAGCGCGAGCTTGGGCGGCGCGGGGAGGGGCGTCGCGGGCGCAGGGGCGCCGAGGAGCTCCGCGAGCTGCGGCCAGGCTTCGTCGGGGAAGTCCGTGTCGGTGAGGGCGTCCCAGGCCTGGTGCAGCGCGTGGGCGGCGGCGCGGCCCGGGTCGTCGGCGCCGGTGGCGAGCGTGTTCGCGAAGGGCGCCACGGCGGCGCGGGCCTGGGTGAGCGCGCTCGCTTCGATGGGCGTGAGGCGAGCGCGCGCGTCGGCGAGCGGCAGGTCCAGGTGCATCGAGATCGCGTTGGCCACGGCCTCACGGGCGTCGGCGATCTGCCGCTGCTCGCGGGCGTCGAGCGCGGCCTCGGGGTGCGCGGTCGCGTCGGCGAGATCGCGCGCAGTGACTCGCACTGGCGACTGGTGCAGCGGGCGGCCGGTCAGGTCTTCGAGCGCGTCGAGGCGGCCAGCGGGCGGACGCGCGGCGAGCCTGGCCCAGGCGTCGAGCGTGTGCTGGCAGAGCGCATCCGTGCCCGAGCGCGGCGAGGCGTGCGCCGTGCGCAAGAGGAGGGCGCGCAGGCCTTCGCTCACGAGGAGATCGATCGTGGGCTGCGAGAAGCCCTGCGCCGACAGCGCCGCGGACATCGCGTCGTCGCTGTCTTCGCCGCCCTCCTCGGTCAGGCGCCGCTCGGCGTCGTCGAGGGCGCGAGTGGAGGCGGCCTGCGTCTGATCCTGATCGTCGGGTGATTCGAGCAGGGGCTGGGTGCAGGCGAGGTGTGCGAGCAAGGACGTGAGCAGGGAGCAGAGCAAGAGCGATCGGTGGCGCATGTCGAGACCTCGTGGTCCTGTTTCGCTACACGGGTGGTCCTGTTTCGAGACACCGGTGGTCTCGTTTCGAGACCATCGTTGGTCGGAGCTCCGCGTGCGTTGAGAGTGAAGTTGCAGGACATGCGGGGGGACAAAGCAGGCGGCGTGCCAAGATGAACGCATGGCCGACGGACCGCAGTACTCGCTCTCGAGCCGCAAGAAGCTGACCGCGCGCGACCTCGGGCGCTTCCCGGACGCGACGCTGTTCCATCACGCGGCGCGCGTGCTCTGCGCCGCGGAGTGTGTGCCGCGCAAGGAGCTGTACGAGTCGTGGGAGGTGGCGCGGCGGACGCGGCGGCGGTTTCGCGGAGGGCGCGTGGTGGACCTCGCCTGCGGGCATGGGCTCGTGGCGTGGATGATGTTGCTGCTCGACGACACGTCGCCGGGCGCGCTGGCCGTGGACGTGCGCGTGCCAGAGAGCGCGCGGAAGGTCGAGGCGGCGCTGGTGGCGGAGTGGCCGCGGCTTCTGGGGCGGGTGCGCTATGTCGAGGGAAAGCTGGGCACGATCGCGCTCGAGGCGGGCGATGTCGTCGTGTCGGCGCATGCGTGCGGAGGGCTGACCGATGAGGTGCTGTCGCTCGCGATCGCGGCGCGGGCGCGGGTGGCTGTGCTGCCCTGCTGTCAGGCGGAAGGGAAGGGCGATCTCGGCGGGCTTTCGGGGTGGATGGACGGCGCGCTGGCCATCGATGCGACGCGGGCGGCGCGGCTCCTGGCGAGCGGGTTCGACGTGCACACGCAGACGATTCCGGAGGAGATCACGCCGAAGAATCGGCTCTTGCTCGGGGAGGCGCGCGAGCGACTCGCGCCCGCGCAGGGAGACGTGCTGCAAGGAACCTAGGCCTTCGCGCAGGACGCGATCGCGCGCACCGAGCGATCGATGTCTTCCTCCGTCGTCGCGTGGCCCGACACCGACACGCGCATGACCGCCTTGCCCTTCCACACGCTGCCGCCGAGCCAGCACGTGCCCTCGCGCTGGGTGCGCGCGATGACCTCGCGGGTGAATGCGTCGGTGTCGCCGCCGGATGCGGGCGTGAAGCGCGCGAGCACCTGATTGAGCACGACGTCATTGAGGATCTCTGCGCCCGCCTCGCGCGCCAGGCCTTGCGCCATGCGGCTCGCGAGCGCGCAGCAGCGGTCGACCAAGGACGCCACGCCGGTCCTTCCGAGCGTGCGCAACTGCGCCCACACGGCGAATCCACGCGCGCGGCGGGAGAACTCGGGCACCCAATCGACGGCGTCGCGAGGCGGTGCGGAGTCGCCCTCGTGGCCCGTGCCTCCCGAGACGGCGCCGGGGCCGGATAGGCGCTCCTTCACGAGGTAGGCCGCGTCGGTGGTCATGGCGGCCTTGTGCGCAGCGGGGTGCTTCACGATCACGAGCCCGCTGTCGTACGGCGCGTTCAGCCACTTGTGCGCGTCGGTGGCCCACGAATCCGCGCGCGCGACGCCGTGCACGAGGTGGCTCAAGCGCGGGCTGGCGGCGGCCCAGAGGCCGAACGCGCCGTCGACGTGGAGCCAGGCGCGGCCCGCGCAGAGGCTGGCGATGCGGTCGAGGTCGTCCACGGCGCCCGTGTTCACGTTGCCGGCCTGCGCGCACACGAGCGTCGGGCCTTGAAGTCCGCCCAGCGTCTGCTCCAGCGCGTCGGCGCGCATGCGCCCCTGCGCATCCGAAGGCACTCGGATCACGCGGCCCTGGCCCATGCCCAAGAGGCGCAACGCGCGCGGGATGGTCACGTGCGCTTCCTCTGAGATGACCACGTGGACGGGCGGCGCGCCGAAGAGGCCGTGCTCCTCGACGTCCCAGCCGGCGGCGTGCAAAAGCGCGTGCCGGGCCGAGGCGAGCGCGGTGAAGTTGGCCATCTGGCAGCCGGTCACGAAGCCGACGCTCGACGTGGGCGGGAGGCCGAGCAGTTCGAGCACCCAGCGCGCGGCGGTCTCTTCGGCGACGGCGAGCGCGGGCGAGGTCGCGTAGAGGCCCGCGTTCTGCCCCCAGGCCGAGGTGAGGAAGTCGGCGGCCACGCCCATCGGTGCCGACGCGCCGATGACGAAGCCGAAGAAGCGCGGGCTGACGGTGTTCAAGAGGCCCGGTTCGGCCGCGCGCGCGAGGAGGTCGAGCGTGTCGCCCTCGGAGGATCCCGCCTCCGTCAGCGCGCCGCCCAAGGACGCCCGCAGCGCGGCCATCGACGCCCGCGGCGCCACCGGAATCGACCCCACCCGCGCCCGGTACTCGTGAGCCAGCCGCGCCGCCCTCTCGAACAGCTCCGGAATCGACATGGCGTCCCCTCCGTCGCGCGCACGATACACGATGCGCTATGGTCCGCTTGTGAACGCCATCGACCCGCGGGGGGAAGCCGCCGGTCCTCGCGCCTCGCTGCGCGCGTTCTGGACTCCCCCTGCGCTCAGCGATCCCGATGAGCTGCGCCAGGTGCGCCTCTTGTTCGGCGTGGTGCGGCCGCTCATCGTCTCGTTCGCGTCGCTGGCCGTCGTGCTCCCGATTCCGGGCGTGGCGCCAGGGTTCGAAGGCCTGCGTTCGTCCGCGCTGCTCGTCGCCTGCATCGTGCCGTTCGTGGCGGCGATGGCGCTGGCGCACAGAGGGCAGGCCAAGCTCGCGGGCACGCTGGTGGTGACCACCGGCTTTCTCTCCACGGTAGCGTCCGTGC
>JAFEBC010000765.1 GCA_018266095.1 Deltaproteobacteria bacterium | reverse complement strand
CTCGAGCGCGCAGCGATCGCGCAGGCCCGTCGCCGTCCGCGCCGTCGGCGTCTGCAGGAGCGCGAACACGTCGTCGACCGCCACCACGTTGGGCAGCGACCGCCGCCGCTTGGGGCTCTGCAGGCGCCGCGCCGGGCTGTCCGCGAGGTGCCCCAGCCGCACGCGGTGCTCGTAGAAGGTGCGCAGGCTCGACTGCTTGCGGGCCAGCGTCGTCGGCTTGTCGACGCCGTAGCGGGCCGCCAGGAAGGCGCGCAGGTCGTCTCGCGTGGCGCCATCGAGCGTCTGGGCGCGCTCGTTCAGGTAGCGCGCGAGCTGCTTCAGGTCCGCCACGTACGCCCGCACCGTGTGCGCCGACGCCCGCTCGACGCGGACCATGTGCTCGACGAAGCCCGCCAGCTCAGGGGGCTCGTCTTGCGGGTGCTCGCGCTGCGCCGGTGCGTCGATCATGCGGCCATCGTGCCTCGTGCGCAGGGCCCGTCAAGAAAGCGCGACGCGCGGTGATTTTCTTGCGCGCGCGAGGCGAGCGAGGCAACGCGCGCGACCGCCCCGCTACGGGAGCTCGATGGCCACGACCTTCGGCTCGTGCGCGCCCAGCTTGGCCGCGACCACGCGCTTGCCCTGCGCGTCCACGAAGCGCGCACCCGGGTCCACCTCCAGCGCGAACGGCCGCACCGGCGGGTCCACCGGCGGCCCCATCGCGTCGAGGAGCGACAGGTCCACCGCGCGCGCCGCGTGCTTGTGCCCGTGCGCGACCAGGAGCCGCTTGCCGTCCTCGGACAGGTCGAAGCCCGCCACGTCCTTGCTCACCAGCGTTGGCTCGCGGCTGCCGTCGATGGGCGCGCGAAACAGCACGCAGCTCCGCAGCCCCTGGCAGCGCGACTTCCAGAACAGGTTCGCGCCATCCGGCGTGATGAGGAAGCCGTACACGCCCTCGTCGAGCTTCTTGCCGTCGTCGACGTTGGTCAGCGACTGCGTCCACAGCTCCAGCTTGAAGTCGCGCTTGTCGGCCTTCTGCACGATCGAGAGCACGCGATCGCCCTTCGCGTTCACCTGGAAGCTCTGCGTGCGGTGACCGGGCTGATCCTTCTTGCGGCCCACCTCGCGCGATTCGCCGCCCGCGCCCGGCGCGAACATGAGCGTGCCCGCGCGCGCCGAGAGCTCGTAGCCCGCGAGGAACAAGAGGTCGCCCTTGGAGGTGAAGCGCCACTCGCTGACGCGACTTCCCAGGACGCGCAGCGGCCCGCCGGCGCGCGGAATCACGCCGAGATCACCGAACGCATCGCCCGGCGAGCGATCGGTCGAGAGCACCCCGAGCTGCGTCAGGTCCGGCGAGAACGCGAACGCCGTGGCGCGGCCCAGCTCGCGCGGCGCCTTCGCCGATGGCTCCAGGATCGACAGCGTGCGATCGCCGCCCTTGGGCCCCGTCAGCCCCAGATACGCCAGCGCGCCGTCCTGCGCGAACGAGAAGTCCGTGCTCGGCCCCAGCTCGCGCACGGTGCCGCCCGTCAGCTCGAGCAGCATCAGCTTCCCGCCCGCGAGCGACGGCGCCCGCGCCGCGATGAGCTTGCCGTCCGGCGACCAGTTGAACGTCTGCACGCCATCGAGCGTGAACGTCTTGCCCGGCGTCAGCGGCGTCATCGAGACCTGAAGCCGCCCGCGCGACACGTACGCCAGCGCCGTCCCCACCGGCGACCAGGTGAACGCGCTCGCCACCTCCGCGAGCTGCACCGGCTTGCGCCCGGGCGCGGTCAACATCAGCACGCCCTCGCCCGTGCGGAAGCGCCAGTCCGCCAGATACGCCAGCGCCTCGCCCTTCGCCGAGAACTGCGCCACGCCCGGCAGCGACGGCACTCCGCTGCCGACCTTCATGCCCGCGGCCTGCGCGCCCGTCGCCGAGAGCCAGAGGTCGCCCGCGACCAGATCGTCCGGCACGGTGCGATCGTCCGGGTGCGCCGCGTCGAGCAGGAACGCCACCGCGCCGCCGCCCGGCGCCACGATGAGGTTGCGCCCGAGACCCTTGCCCAGCACCTGCCCCGGCAGGCCATCTTCGGTGCAGCCCGCGACCGCGCACACCGCGCCCAGCGCGAGCGCGAGGCCCACGACCACGTTCGAACCGCGCATCCGCTAGCCCTCCACCATGCGAGTCGTCGGGTCGCTCTTCGGCAGCTCCGCCGCCACCACAGGCACCGCGGCCTTCCGCTCCGGCACCTCGCGCACCTTCACGCCCGCGAGCGCGCCCCACTGCTGCAACGCCACCCGCGCCCGCTCCATCATCTTCGTCTTGCGGTCGTGCTTCTTGTGCCGCCCGACCAGCGGCTCGAACAGCGCGTAGATCACATTGCTCGGCTGGTAGTCGTGTCCCTCCGGATGCGCCGCGCCCGTCACGTGCCGCACCAGCGCGCCCAGCGCCGTCGTCCCCGGCGGGTCCGCGAGCTGACGCCCCTCGAGCCGCGCCAGGATCCGCCGCGCCGTCAGATGCCCGTGCGCCGCGCTCTCGACGTAGCCCTCGACGCCCGTGATCTGCCCGGCCGGAAACACGTGCGGCCGCGCGTGCAGCGATCCGTCGACTGCGATCGCGGACGGTCCGTGCAGGAACGTGTTCCGGTGCACCTGCCCGAGCCGCACCCACTCCGCCTGCTGAAGGCCCGGAATGCACGCGCCGAAGATGCGCTTCTGCTCCGGCCACGTCAGCCGCGTCTGGAACCCGACCAGGTTCCACGCCGTCCCCGCCACGTCCTCGCGCCGAAGCTGCACCACCGCGTGCGGCTGCAACCCCGTCCGCGGATCGCGCAGGCCCACCGGCTTCATCGGCCCGTACGCCAGCACATCGCGCCCGCGCTCGGCCATCACCTCGATGGGCAGGCAGCCCTCGAAGTACCGCGCCTCCTCGAAGTCGTGCGCCGCCACCTTCTGCCCGGCGAGCAGCTCGCCCACGAAGCGCTCGTACTCGTCCTTGTTCAGCGGCAGGTTCAGATAGTCATCGCCGCCGCCCTTGCCATACCGGCTCTGCGCGAACGCGATGCTGCGGTCGACCGTGTCGCCCTGCACGATGGGCGCGAGCGCGTCATAGAACGCCAGCCGCTCCGCGCCGATGGCCTTCACGAGATCCGCCGCCAGCGACTCGCCCGTGAGCGGCCCCGTGGCGAGCACCACGAAATCCGGCCCCTCCGGCAGCGCCGCGCACTCCTCGCGCACGAGCGAAATCTTGGGATGCGAGAACGCCCGCGCCGTCAGCGCCTTGCCGAAGAGGTCGCGATCGACCGCCAGCGCATCCCCCGCCGGCACGCGCGCCTTGTCGGCCTCCTCCAGCACGGGCGACCCGAGCCGCCGCAGCTCTTCATGCAAGAGCCCGACAGCATTCTCCGGATTGTCCGAGCGCAGCGAATTCGAGCAGACCAGCTCCGCCAGCGTGTCCAGCTTGTGCGCCGGCGACCGCTTCACCGGCTTCTGCGCGACGAGCCGCACCTCGACGCCCGCGTCCGCGAGCACCAGCGCGCACTCCGTCCCTGCGAGACCACCACCGATGACCGTGACCGCCATGCGCGTGCGTCTACATGGGGGCAGCGCGCAGCGCAAGCGGGCCAACCGAAGGCAAGAGCCTCACAGGAAGGAAAGAAGGAGGGAATTGGTCCTCATCCTTCGCACATCCGGCTCCGACACAACCGACGGAAGCACCTTCCAGCGTCAGCCAAGTAGGGAGAAGGGGGTCTACTCGGGCCCAAGAGCCAGAAACCCCTTCCTTCTTTCCTTCCTGTGAAGCAGTTGCAGTTGCCTCTAGTCATCCCGCGGCGTCACGTCCTCACCATTCGCCGACACCGAGCTCCCGCCGCTCGCCGCCACGCGGATGCGCGCGTCGCCCTTGATGGCCATGTCGCAGCCGCCCGAGAGGTCGCCGCGCACCGACTGCGTCACGTTGAGCTGCACCGTGCACCCGCCCGAGCCGTTCACGCGCGCCTTCTGCACCGTGAGCTTGGTGCCCTTGAGCCGCGCGCCGCCCGACACCTCGGCCGTCAGCATCTCGGCCTTGCCCTGCACGTCCGCGCGCCCGCCGCCGCTGACCTCGACCGTCAGGTCCTTCGTGTCGACGCCCGTGAGGTGGATCTCGCCGCCGCCCGAGGAGTCCAGCTCCAGCTCCTCGCTCTTGGCCACCTCGCCATCGGCGCGCGAGCCGCCGCTCACCGACACCTCGCTCAGCGACGGCACCGTCACGTGCACGGTCACGCCGCTGTCGTTGATGTTCGTGTTCTCCTCGTAGCGAATCTCCAGCTCGCCGCCGCGCACACGCGTCACCACGAGCGGCAGGATGTTGTCCTCGCCCTCGAGCACCACCTTGGCCGCGCCCACCGAGAGCTCCAGGTTGATCCCGCTCGACGCCGACACGCGGTCGAACTTCGCCACCTCGCGCGTCTCCTTCACCACCTTGCCGCTGCCGCGCACCATCTCCCAGCGGCCCTTGGCCTCCGCGCCGACGGCGAGCAGTCCTGCGATTGCGAACGTGGCCAGGGTCATCGAGCGGGTCGTGTTCATGGGCGTCTCCGAGGTGCGTGCGAGGTGCTAGAAATCAAGCAGCTCCCTCATTACGCGCCTGAGCGACGGCTCTTTCAGCGCGAGCAGCGCACGGCCGACTCCGCAGAAAAAAGACAGTGAATCCGGCCTACTGCGCCTGCTTGAGCACCACGAACTTGTAGTTCGACAGCTCGGCCTGCCCCGCCGTCGCCAGCACCGAGAACAGCACCGAATACGGCGTGTTCTTGTCGCCGATGACGCTCAAGAGGCCCTCGAACTGCGCGCTCTTGTTCCACTTGCCGATGTACTTCTGCCGGTCGACCTCCTTGCGCAGCAGGTCCAGCACGGGCGTGATCACGAGCGGCGCCTTCGGGTTCACCGCCGCCTGCGGCACGACCCAGTTCTGCAGCTCGACCGCGGGCTTCTCGCCCACAGTGATCTCGCTCGCCGTGATCGTCACCGTCGCCGTCTCGGCCGGGTCCATCGTGGTCGACGAGGTGGGCGGCATCATCTCGTTCGACAGCGACACGCTCACCGTGGACGTGTTGTACGTCTTGAGCAGGAACACGAGGATGATCGTCATCATGTCGAGCATCGGCGTGATGTTCAGCTCGTCGATCTCGCCCTCGGCCTCGCGCGACTTGCGCCGCAGCCGCCGGAACTTGCGCTCCTGCTTGCGCGCCTCCCAGAGCGAGCGCTCGTGCGCGTCCATCTCATGCTTGGGCTCGGTCTTGGGCTCGGTCGCCATCTAGAGCGCTCCCAGGACCACGTCGAAGAACAGGCGCCGCGGCCCGTCCTCACGGATGGCGTCCATGGTCAACACCAGCGTGTCGTAGGGCACCGCCTGGTCGGCCATGAGGATGACCTTCGACTCGTCGGGGAAGCTGTTCTTGATGTCGACCATCTTCCGCGTGAGCGTCGTGTAGTCGTACTTGCCGTCCGGCAAGAGCGGAATCGTCGGCGGCGCGTTCTTCGGATCCGGCTTCTCCGCCTTGGGATCTCCGCCGCCCAGCACGCCTCCCGAGCCGGCCACGAAGAAGCCCTTGGTGGAGATCGCGACGGTGAGGAGCAGGTCCTTCTTCTTCGGATCGTTGTTCGCCTGCGACGCCTGCGCGGGCCCGTAGCTCGGCGCGGCCACGTTGAGGATGCCGAACTGGATCACGCCCGTCATGGAGACGAGCATGAACATGATGAGGTTCACCATGATGTCGAGGTACGGGACGATGTTCAGCTCGCCCGTCTTCTCGTGTGG
>JAFEBC010000764.1 GCA_018266095.1 Deltaproteobacteria bacterium | reverse complement strand
TAGGCCGTCTTGTGCACGCGGAGCTGATCGAGCGCCTTCATCAGCTCGGGCGGATTGACCGCGGGGATGCCCCACTTGGACGCGGCCGCGAGGTCGTCGCCGACGAAGGCCACCCTGCCCTGCGGCAGCTCGGACTTGAGGTGCTCGGGGCCGATCTCGGTGACGTCGAACGCGGCCCAGAAGTGGTCGCTCTCGGGCGGCGGCGGCGCCTCCCAGACATTGAGCTCGCGCGCGCGCAGCATCCGCGGCTTCTTGCCCGGCGCGATCACCAGCGCGCAGCCGGCCTCGAACAGCGGCGCGAACTGCAGCCACAAGGGCGTGGGCCGCAGCGGCCAGGACTGGTCGTCGACGAGGCACTTGGACACCGGCGTGCCCGAGTGGATGACGAGCGCATCGAAGCCGTGCGCGGCGAGCGCGCGTGCGCAGAGCTGGTTCTGCGTGTCGACGTGCGCGGCGTGCAGGCGGGCGAGCTGCGTGAGGTCATGGGCCATGGGACGCGGAGTCTAACGCGGGCCCCCGGCGTGTGCCGAGAGCATCCCGAGCAGGAAAGGCACGGCGGTCTCGGTGCGCAGGATGCGTGGGCCCGCGGACCAGGCGGTGAAGCGGTGGGCCGCGAGCAGTTCGAGCTCGAAGGGGACCCAGCCGCCCTCGGGGCCGATGGCGAGGAGGACGCGCGTAGGCGCAGGCGTTGGCGTTTGCGTTGGCGTTTGCGTTTGCGTTTGCGTTGGCGTTGGCGTTTGCGTTGGCGTCAGCGCCAGCGTGTGCGGATGCGCCACGAGCCGCTCGTGCTGCGGGAACATCGCGTCCAGCTCGTCCTCCACGAATGGCTTGAAGCGTTCGCGCACCAGGACCTCCGGCAGCCGCGTGTCCTTGGCCTGCTCCAGGCCCTGCACGAGGAGCTCGCGCTGCGTGTCCGCGTGCAGCGCCGGCGAGGAGAAGTAGCTCTTCTCCACGCGGGCCGCGTTCAGGAGCACCACGCGGTCGATGCCCAGTTGTGCGAATTGCGGCAGGAGCCGCTTGAGCGCCTTGGGTCGCGGCATCGCCAACAAGAGATCCACCTGCGCGCGCGGCGGGGGCGGCTCGGTGAGCGAGAGGCTCAGCGCCAGTGCGTCCTCGGTGAGCGACACGATGGTCCCCGTGCCCGTGAGGCCGCCCAGGACACCGCAGCGCAGCGTGTCGCCGGGTTGGGCCTTGAGGATCTCGCGCGCGTGCAGGAGGCGGCGGCCGGTGAGCGTGGCTGTGCCGTCGGGGCGCAGCTCGTCGGGGGAGAGGAGCAGGAGGTTCATGCGCTGACGTGCATCATGCGCTCACGGCACGTTGGCGTCGAAGCGGATGACGCCCTGGCCGCTCAGGTCCTGGATCCACGCGACGCCCGGATGCGCGAGCGAGGGTACGAGGGCCCCGCCGATCCAAGAGAAGCCCGTGCCGAGATCGTCGAAGGTCTGGCACATGTCTTCGGAGCGAAAGAGGTGATCACCGCCCCGTCGCTGTCGCGCAAGATGACTGTGAGGACGATCGGCGAAACGCCATCCGCGACTGCCCTCTCCGGCGTGAGGCTGAACGTGCTCCGCTCGACGGAAGGGACCTGAAGGAACTCGACGGAGGAGTTGAAGGAGATGCCGTCCACTTGCGCGCTGACGAGGTGCACCCCGGAGTGAGTGGAGGTGACGCTCGTGCGCGCCGCGCCGTCGGCGTCGGTCGGCGAAGCCGGAGCGGCGAAGGAGACCTGGTCGTCCTGGGAGAAGAACTGCACGAGCCGCCCCACCACTGGCACTCCGTGCTCGTCGATCGCGGTGAGCGTCAACGTGCCCGCGGCCCTGCCGTCCGCAAGCACGGGGAAGCCGTCGGGGACCAGCGAGGAGAAGGTGGAGTCGATCGCCGAGATGAACTCGAAGGAGTACTGGTGCGTCTGGCCGGCGACCTCGAGGAAGAGCGTGCGCCGTCCCACGGTGCTCGCATGGAGGATGCCCACGAGGCTCCCGTCGCTGTCTGTGAGCGCCGGCGCATCGACGGTGGCGTCGCTCGAGAAGTGCAGGCTGACGGGGAGCGCAGGGAGCACGTTGTCGAACTCGTCGCGGGCGACCAGCACGGCCTGCGTCCCGTCGGGGCCGCGGGGCGGCAGCGTGAAGCTGCTGTGCTCGAACGAGAATGCGCCCGGATCGAAGCGCGCCCGCACTTCCCACTGGCGCTCGCCGTCGCGGACTTGGACTCCTCCCACACCCGCTGCTCGCCGCGTGATGCCGAACGACAGGAGGCCACTCGCGTCGGTGATGGCTGCGTCGAGGCCGAGGATGGACGTGGAGCCGATCGGCTTGAGTTCGACCGGAGCGTGCGGCTTCGGCGCGCCATCTGCGTCGCGCAAGACCAGGGTGACTTCGTCGCGCGTGCCGACGGTCTGCACGGAGGACGCGATGGACAGGTGCGTTTCGGAACGCTCCGAGACGGACACACTCTTTGCGCACGCGAGCGATGCCAAGAGCAGCATCGTCGAAGCGACTCGTACGACGGACATCGGTGGCCCCCAGAACCAACTGGCCGATGATCTAGCTTTTGCACCCCGGTTGGCGCAAGCCACGCCGGCCCTCTTGGTCAAATGACCAACACCCCCTTGCCTTCCCGCCCAGCGCGGATCTACTCTCTTGGTCAAATGACCAAGGCCGCCCGCCCCTCGCCAGCCCTGCCCCGGGCCACCCCGCGCGCCTCCGCGCCGGTGCGCTCCGCCGACGACGAGCGCGTGCTGGAGGCCGCCGCGGCGCAGTTCAAGCTGCAGGGCTACGCCGCAACGTCCGTGCGCGAGATCGCGCGCGCCGCGGGGATGCTGCCGGGCTCCTTGCACTACCGCTATCCGAGCAAGGAGGCGCTCCTGGTGGCCCTGATGGAGCTCGCCATCGATCGCGTCACGGCCGCGGTGCGCAAGGCGGTGTCGGCCTCGAACGACCCCGCCGAGCGCCTCCGCTTGGGCCTGCGCGCGCACCTGCGCCTCCTGCTCTCGGGCGACGCGTCCTTCCACGTGCTCCTCTACGATCAGCGCTCGCTGGAGCCGGCCGCCCAGGAGCCGATGCGGCAGCAGATCGCGCGCTACGAGTCGTTCTGGGATGGTCTGCTCTTCGAGGCCGCCGGCGCGGGCCTGGCGCGGCCCGACGTCGACATCACGCTGGTGCGGCAGTTCGGCTTCGGCGCGGTGAACTGGGTGGCCCAGTGGTGGACCAAGGGCAGCGGGCGCACGCCGGACCAGATCGCCGACGCGTTCTGGGCCGCGCTCGCGTTCGGTGTGCTCGCGGAGGATCGGCGGCCCGACGACACCGACGCTGCGGTGCGCGCCCTGCTCGCCGGCAAGAGCCTGGCGCTGCGGGGGGCGCGGGCCGCTGGCAGGTCCACGACGGCCAGGACCAAGCGTTCCAAGGCGTCTGCGTCGCGGCGCACCCAGAGGAGACGATGATGCGCATCCCTGCCTTGAAGCTCACTCGCACGCTGCAGAACCTCGCCGAGAGCGGCCCGATGTTCCGCGAGGCGGTCGAGCGCGGCAACCTGGCCACGCTCAAGACCATGCTGGGCCCGGCCTGGCGCGGCCTCGTGCAGCAGCGCGGCAAGTCCGAGGACATCACGCCGATGGACCTCGAGTACCAGGCCTCGTTCGACTGGAAGTACCGGCGCGACCAGCCGGACATGACGCGGCTCTACGAGGCGGCCAAGAAGTCGCAGTGGAACTCGACCACGGATCTCGACTGGTCGATCGACGTCGATCCCGAGAATCACTTGAAGCCGATCATCCCCCTCGACTTCCTGCCGGTGGCGGGCCTCGACTCCTTCAAGAAGCTCCCGCCGCGCGAGAAGGCGCAACAGGCGCACGCGATGGCGTCGTGGCTGCTCTCGCAGTTCCTGCACGGCGAGCAAGGCGCGCTCTTCGCCGCCTGTCAGGTCACCGAGGCGGTGCCGTGGCTCGACGCCAAGCTCTACGGCTCGACGCAGGTGGTGGACGAGGGCCGGCACGTCGAGACCTTCAACCGCTACCTCGAGTCCAAGCTCAAGAAGCGCTACGACATCAACGACAACCTCTACGTCATCATCGACGCGCTGATGAGCGACTCGCGCTGGGACCTCAAGTTCCTCGGCATGCAGATCATGATCGAGGGCCTGGCGCTGGGCGCGTTCGGCTTCATCCACATGAAGACGATGGAGCCGCTGCTCAAGACGCTCCTGCGCTACGTGATCACCGACGAGGCGCGGCACGTGCACTACGGCGTCATCGCGCTGCAGAAGGTCTATGCCGAGGGGCTGACGGAGAAGGAGCGGCGCGAGCGCGAGGAGTGGGCGTTCGAGGTGTCGGTGCTGTTGCGCAACCGGTTCTTCGCGCACGAGCTCTGGGAGGAAGGGTACGCGGCACAGATGAGCCGCAAGGAGTGGGACCAGCTCATCCTCGGCTCGGAGATGATGGCGATGTTCCGGCGCACGATGTTCAAGCGCGTGATCCCCAACCTGAAGCGCATCGGGCTCTTGAGCGAGCGCATCCGGCCGCACTACCAGCAGCATGGGCTGCTTGAGTACGAGCACCTGCCGGCCGCGCCGGAGCTGACGGCGGCGGATCTGATCGAGGATCGCTAGGCGCGCTGCCCGTCAGAACACCTGCGAGAGGTTGAACGACAGCGCGGGCGCGAAGCCCTGGTTCGTGGCGATGGCCGCCGAGACGATGAGGTCGGCGGTGAAGGTGTCGAGCACGAGCCAGTGGAAGCCGAAGCCCAGCGCGGACGCAGCCTGGGCGACGTCGGCGCCGGTGTTGTTGGGATCGCTGCCGTAGGCGGCCACGTTGAGCAGCAGGCCCACCTTGAACACGTCGCGCAGGAGGGAGACGCGGAACTCGGCGCCCGCCTGCGCCAGGCGGTGCGTGAAGACCTCGGAGTAGACGTTGGCCATCACGTCGCCCAGCGAGTACTCGTCGGTGAAGTAGCGGTCGCCGGTGACCACGCGCACGTTGCCCTCGAGCCACAGCTCGTTCCAGCCGAAGGGGATGAGGCCGCGCGCGCGGAACTCGCCGGCCGCGGTGACGCTGCCGCCCGGCTGCGTGGGGCTGAAGAAGCGGAAGCGGCCGTCGACGAAGTTGCGGTGATCGACGCGGAGCTCGTCGGGGTTGAAGACGAGGTGCTCGCCGACCTCGACGAAGGGCCGCCGCTGCACCGAGGGCGTGCCCGCGACCTGCGTGGAGGTGGGGCCGTCGAGGCCGAAGAGCCAGCGGAGCTGGTAGCCGCCCGAGCCCTCGAGCAGCAGCCTGCGCGTGAGCTGGTCGGAGAGGCCGAACGTGGCCTCGACGGTCTCGGTGTAGTAGCGCTCGAGCTGGAGCTGCGCGCGCTGCTGCGAGACGAGATCGCTCTCGAGCTGCACCAGGAAGCGGAGCTGCTTGAACGCGTCGAACTGCGGGCCGAACCAGATGGACTGCGCCTTGGCGCGCGAGAAGGCGAGGTAGGCGTCGCCGGTGTCGAGGCGGTTTCTCGGGGCCACCGCGCCGCGCGCGTGCAGGGCCCAGCGGTCGCCGGCGAAGAGCAGCGAGGTGCCCTTGAGCTGCGCGCCCGCGCCGTAGCCATCCAGGCCGCCCAAGATGACCTCGGGCGACACGCCGCTGCCCCACTCGTCCGGCTGCACGAAGATGCGCAGCGTGTGCGACGCGGGCTTGCGCAAGAGACCCAGCTCCTTGAGCTCGCTGAGCGCGCCGATCTGGTCGAGCTGCGTCGCGGGGAGGTCGCGGATGTGCTCTTCGAGGAGCTCGTAGCTGATGTCGTTCAGGTTGAAGCGGCCCGCGAGCCGCTGCAGGCGCTGCTCGATGAGCGGCCGGTTGAACACGTCGCCGGGCAAGGCCAGCTCGAGGCGCAGGCGGAACGCGTTGACCGTCGAGTCGCCGATGATCTGCAGCTTGTCGAGGCGGCCCTCGTCGATGGTGACGTTGATGTGGTCACCCACGACGGAGGCGTCCACCTGCGCGAGCTCGTACCCGGAGGCGCGCAAGAAGCGGGTGAGCTTGACCACGATCTGCCGCGCGGTGGCCGCGTCGGCCTTGGCGGTGTCGGGCAGGGCGAGCTGCGCGCGCAGGAGGAAGTCGTTGCAGACGATGTTGCCGCTGAAGCGCACCAGGGCGTCGCGCTGCGGCTCCTCGCGCAGGTACACGCGCTCGGTCCGCTCCGGCTCCTGCGCGCGCGCGAGCCGCGGGCACACGAGGACGGCGGCGAGGAGGAGGGCGAGCGCGCGCATGTCCTATTCTAGAACGCGTCCTTGATGTTCAGGAGGAAGCCGGGCCGCTGGTAGCCCGTGTTGGTCCAGCCCGTGCCGACGTACCCGTCGAGCTGGAAGTGGTCCACGACCAGCACGTGCAGGCCCGCGCCCGACGAGCCGCCGATGACCGCGCGATCGCTCTGGTCCGCGGGGTTGGCCTGCCGGAAGGTGCCGAGGTCGTTGAAGAGCGACACCTTGAACAGGTCGCGCAGGATGGAGAAGCGGAACTCGACGCGCCCGCTGGTGATGCCGTTGACGTAGACGGTGCCGCCGAAGCCGAGCCGCAGGTGGTCGGCCACGGGCTCCTGATCGACGAACTGCACGTCGCCCGCGAGGCCGGTGGCGCGGCCGGTGAGCCAGAGCTCGTGCCAGTTGAACGTCCAGATCTTGCGCCCGTGGAGGGCCGCGCGCAGGAACGGTGAGCCGCCGCTCTTGTACGGCGTGAAGCCCGCCAGCTCGAACTCGATGAGGCTGCGCTGGTCGCGCCGCAGGTCGCCGGGGTTGAAGGTGAACTGCCCCAAGAGGCGCGCGAAGGCGCGGTTCTCGACCGCCGGCACGTCGGTGATCTGCGTGTACGCGGGGTCGCGCAGGTTCTGCAGCGCGAACAGCCAGCGCCGCTGCAGGCCCGCGGTCAGCGCGAAGCCGAAGCGCGGATCGAGCAGCGCCCCGACGCCCGCTGCGCCCTCGATGGATCCCAAGTTGTAGTGCTCGAGCTGCAGATCCTCGCGCTGCAGACCCCACAGCTCGCTCTTGAACTCCACCGCGGGCCGCAGGCCATTGTCGCCGCCCGTCCACGAGCGCCCGAACCAGCGCCCCTCGCCCAGCAGGTGCGAGAGCACGAGCCGCGAGCCCGGCATGTTCAGGTACGAGTCCACCGCGCCCGCGCCGCGCAGCCGGATCTCGCTGCGATCTCCCTCTTGCAGCGAGTCCCGGAACCGCACGCGCCCGCCCGCCTCGACGCCCACGCGCCCGTTGATCACCACCTCCGGCCCGAAGCCCTAGCCCCACG
>JAFEBC010000763.1 GCA_018266095.1 Deltaproteobacteria bacterium | reverse complement strand
TCCACCGCAGAGACGCGGAAGCGCAGAAGGTTCTGGTTCAGTACGAGGCTCATGCTTCAGCGCTTCGGCGCCTCTGGGGTGAGCCTTCGCCCGAGCACGACCTTTCGGTCTTAGGGCAGTTCGCCCAGGGATTTCTGCAGGGCGATGAGCTCGCCCTCGCGGCCGGGCATCGTGAGGCGATCGAGCACGAGCAGGCCCTCCTCGCGATCCACGGTCGCGCCGAAGAAGGCGTGACGCGCGCCGCGGAGAGCCTGGAACAAGAGCGGGTGCCACTTCGCACCGTTGGGATCGGCCAGGAGGCGCGCGAAGACCAAGCGCTTGAGGCGCCACGGCACCGGGCTCGACACGCGCAGGGCGCAGCGCAGGCAGCCCTCGGGGTGGCCGGGCGCGATGAGCACGTTCCAGGCCTCGTCCACGCACTGCGGGTCCGCGAAGAAGTCGGCGAAGAGCGCGGTCTCGGCGGCGTCGGCGGCGGCGCTGCGCTCACGGGCTGCGGCGGAGGCGAGCTCGTGCCAGAGGAGATCGCGGCCCGCGGGGGAGAGCTCGGCGAGGAGCGGCTTGGTGGAGGCGAGCACCGAGTACAGCGGCAGCTCGTGGAAGAGGCGCAGGAGCAGTTCGAGGCGCGCCTGCGCGGGCAGCTTGCACGCCAGCACCTGCTCGCACAGGTGCGTCGACAGGCCTTCATCGAGGAGGGTGGCGCAGGCGGTTCGGAAGCGGACGCGGTCGACCGACGCGACCAGCTCGGCGTAGTTCATCGCGCGCGATCACTTCTCCCGCGGCGGCAGGCGGTAGTGCGTCAGGTGCACGCCGGAGAGGTCGATGCCGGTCGGGTCGCAGAGCAGGGCGTGGAGGTCCTTGTGCGTGAGCGACTTGGCGAGCTCTGTGCGCGCGTCCTCCGAGACGAGGATCTCGTCGGCCTTGGCCACGTCCTCGCCCAGCTTGAAGGCGACGTTCACGGCGTCGCCGAAGGCGTCGTCGGAGAGCTCCATGATGTGCCCGTAGCTGATGCCGATGCAGAAGCGCACGTGGCCGGCCACGTCTGAGACGCCGGCGTTGTGCTTCTTGGCCTCCCAGAGCATGGTGCGCGCGCAGGCCGCGGCGGCGCCGGGCGTGTCGAAGAGGGCGATGAGGTTGTCGGCCTCGTGCTTCAAGTACCGGCCGCCGTGCAAGGTGAACGCGGCCTCGCCGATGCGGCGCGCGCGCTCGAAGACGGCGAGGAACTGGAGCAGGCCGCGCTGGCGGGTGATGCGCGTGAAGCCGGAGAGATCGCTGACCAGCACCGCGCGGTCCTTGCCGTGCGCGGACCAGAGCGCGCTGGAGAGCGCCTGGTTGTCGCGCACGCCGTCGAGGGACCACTCGAGGAGCTGCTCGTAGAGGTCGTCCTTGCCGAAGGCCGGTCGTTTGTGTCCGGAGGTCACGCGCAGAGCCTACCAAGGCCGCGCGGGCGTGTCTGCACAGTGGCCTGACCAGCCGAGGATGGCGACGCGGACGGTCCGGCCGTGCCCGCGGCGGCCGCGCTCAACGGAGCTGCTCCATCAGGCCCGCGAGCGTGGGCAGCGCGAGGTCCTTGGACGAGAGCAGCGGCTCCTGCACCGGCCAGGGGATGCCGATGGCGGGGTCGTTCCAGAGCACGCCGATCTCGTCCGCGCGGTCGTAGAGCGTGGTGCACTTGTACTCGACCTCGGCCACGTCGCTGAGCACGCAGAAGCCGTGGGCGAAGCCGGGCGGCACCCAGATCTGGCGGAAGTTGTCCTCGGAGAGCGTGGCGGCGGCCCACTTGCCGAACGTCTTCGAGCCCGGGCGGAGGTCCACGGCCACGTCCCAGATCTCGCCGCGGACGGCGCGCACGAGCTTGCCTTGCGGGTTCTTGCGCTGCGCGTGCAGGCCCCGCAGCGTGCCCTTGCTGGAGCGCGAGTGGTTGTCCTGCACGAACGGCGCGGTCAGGCCCTGCGCCACGTACTTGGCCTGGTGGTACGTCTCGAGGAAGAACCCGCGCGCGTCGCGGAAGACGTCAGGCTCGAGGACCACCACGTCGTCGATCTCGGTGCGGTGCAGCTTCATCTCGGGAGTCCCTCGTGCTTGGTGCCGGCGGGCCGGCGGCGTGTGGTTGTGACGAAGCTCAGGTGACGCGGGTTCCGTCACCGCTCGAAGCGATACCCGTGTCCGCGCACGGTGACGAGGTGGCGCGGGGCCTCGGCGTCGGCCTCGAGCTTGACCCGCAGCGCGCGGATGAAGTTGTCGACGGTGCGCGGCGTGCCTTCGTACTCGGCGCCCCAGCAGCGGGCCAGGATCTCCTCGCGGGAGAGCGCGCGGCCCTCGGAGGTGACGAAGAGCTTCAAGACCTTGAACTCCTGCGCGGTGAGCTCGATGGGTTGGCCTGCGCGCCGGGCGGTCTGGGAGCCGAGATCGAGCTCGACGTCGCCGAAGCGGAGCTGATCCTTCTGCCGCGGGTCCGGCGGGCGGCGGCGCAAGAGCGCCTCGACGCGCGCGAGGAGCTCGCCGAGGCCGAACGGCTTGGCGAGGTAGTCGTCTGCGCCGAGCTTGAGGCCCAGGATCTTGTCGCTCTCGGTGCCCTTGGCGGTGAGCATGAGCACGCCCGCGGTCGAGCCCTTGTGGCGCAGCTCGCGCAGGACCTCGTAGCCGTTCTTTCCCGGCATCATCACGTCGAGCACGATGAGGTCCGGGTTGAAGCTGAGCGCGCGCGCGAGGCCCTCGTCGCCGTCTGCGGCGAGCTCGACCTCGTGCCCCTCCTTGCGCAGGTTCAGGCGCACGCCGAGGGCGATGGCGCGGTCGTCTTCGATCACGAGGAGCCTGGCCATGAGCGTCTATTCTCCCTCAAGTCGCGGCGGGCAGCAGCACGCGAAAGGTGCTGCCGCGGCCGGGCTCGCTGTCGACCTCGATGGTGCCGCCGTGCCACTCGACGATGCGCTTGGCGATGGCGAGGCCCAGGCCGGTGCCTTCGGTGCGGCGCGTGAGCAGGTCGTCGGCGCGGTAGAACCGCTCGAAGATGCGCTTCTTGTCCTGCGCGCGCACGCCGGAGCCGTTGTCCTCGACCTCGATGGCCACGCGCTTGCCGACGCGGCGCGCGCGCAGGGAGATGCGCTTGTCGGGGCCGGTGTACTTCACGGCGTTGTGCAGGAGGTTCAGCACCACCTGCGAGATGGCGTCGCGGTCGACCTCGACGGCGGGCAGGCCCGGCTCCAGCTCGGTCTTGTAGGTGGCCGCGAGCTGCTGCGCGCGATAGACCTCGCCCACGTGCGCGAAGAGCGCCGAGGGCTCGAGCGTCTCCTTGCGCAGCACGCGCGAACCGCTCTCCAGCCGCGACCAGTCGAGCAGCTTCTCCACCAGGGTCGACAGGCGCTCGGCCTCGGCGGTGAGCAGGTCGAGGCACTCCTTGACCTCCTCGGGGCTGGAGGCGCGGCCGGTCTGCAGCGTCTCGGCGAACATGCGCACGGAGGTGAGCGGCGTGCGCAGCTCGTGCGAGATGTTGGCCACGAAGTCGGTCTTGAGCCGCGAGAGCTGGGCTGCGCGGTACAGCTCGCGGAGCGTCAGCGCGAAGCCGACGCCGATGCTCGCGTAGAGCAGCACGAGGAGCGCGATGTAGAGCGTGCGCGTGCGGAAGGCGAGGGCGCCGGCCGGATCATCCCCGGCCAGCTCGGCGGTGATGAGGTAGCCATCGAGCGGGGCCTGGAGGGGGAGGCGGGCCACCGTGGCCGAGCGCGTGTCCGAGGGCGCGACCTCTGACAGCGCGTGCCGGAGCACGGCCAGGGGCGTGCTGCGATCGGGCGGCGCGATCACCCGGAAATTGGCACGCTCGTGCGGAAAGTTTGCGGCCGCCAGAGCGGTCAGCTCAGGCTGCAGGCGGGCGAGATCGAGCTCGACCGCGAGCGTCCACTCGCCGGAGGGCGCCGTGGTCCGCACCAGGGCGAACGTGCGCCGGTCGCCCTCCTTGTCGGAGGTGGCGAACAGGTGCTGCCCGAGGGGCAACGACGCGGCCCGAGCGGCGAGGTCGACGATCTGCAGCCCCTCGGCGGCGCGCTCGTCGAGGGGAAACGTCTGGCGCACCAGCGGGTCCGGCTCGTGCTTGTCGCCGGCCGTCTCGGCCGCCTGATCCAGGCGCGCCCGCAGCACCGTCTCCAGCGTGCGCAGCCGGCCGCCGTATTCGTCGGCCAACCGGCGCTCCGCCGCCGCGCGCTCGTTGGCCACGGCCACCACGCCGAAGGCCACGAGCGCGATGCTCGGGAGCAAGACGCCGCCGAGCAGCCACCAGAAGGCGCGCCGGAAGTCGATGAGCTCGGAGGTGCGTGCCATCGCGCGCCTGGGGTGTAGCACCTCGGGGCCCGGATCGCATTCCCCGCCTGAACGCGCATTCTTCCCTGCGCCACCCGGCGACTGGGTGTAGTCTCCGCCGCCATCGTGGCCAGGAACAAGACCGCCAAGCCGGAGCAAGCCCAGTCGTCGGACCCGATCGCCGAGGCGCGCCGCCTGCTGGAGGCCGGCCGGCTCGCGCCCGCCCGCGCGAAGCTCGAGGAGGTCGCGCAGAAGGGCAAGGACGACGAGCAGGCCGAGGCGGCGCGGCTCCTCGCAGGGTTGGGCGTCGACCTGGGCGCGCTGGGGGCCGCTGGCGCTGTCCTGCTCGTGATCGTGTTCGCCGCTGTCCGCTCGCTCCTCATGCACCAGTAGCGGCGCAGAATCCTGCCGGCGCGCTCAGCCAGGCGCTGGCGGCGGGTGGCAGCGCTTGTAGAACCCGCAGTCGATCGACTGACAGGTCGCCGGCTCGGCCTTGGGCCACTCCCCGCTGTGGATCCCGGTGACGATCGCGTGCGCCGCCCGCCGGAGCGCGCCCTCTGCCTCGGCCCGGTTGGCGTCCGAGATGCGGGGCCCCGCGACGAACGCACCGCGCGACTTGAGGAACACGAGGCCGCTCTGCACCGCGCGCCCGCGCAGGAGCTGGTGGGCCGCGAGCGCGTAGGCCGAGAGCTGCGCGGCGTAGCGCGCGACCGGTCGCTGCTCGGTGTGCTTGTAGTCGATCACAGTGGCCATTCCGGCCTCGAGCAGCAGCGCGTCCACCTGGCCGTGCACGACCAGCTCGGGCCCGAGCTTCAGGGCGAAGGGCAGCTCCCGGCGCAGATCGCCTTCGCGGCGCTCCGCGGAGCGCAGGCGCTCGCCGAGAGGGGACCGCACGAGGTCCTCGAGGGACGCGAGAAGCTCGCCATGCTGGGCGGGGTCCGCGCCTTCCTGGCGCAGCAGCTCGGGCAGCGCGCCCGCGATCTCGTCGGCGCTCGAGGCGAGCGGCAGGCGTTCGAGCAGCCGGTGCGCGAGCGTGCCTTGCTCGCTGGCCGACAGGCGAGTCTGTTGCGACACGATCGGCGCGGTGGCGTCGTCCGGCTCCGTGGTCACCGCGGGCCTGTCCGCCGGGGGCTGCGGGCGCTCGTCGAGCCCGAGCTCGTGCAGCAGGTGGTAGCGCAGGGCGCACGCCTGGGCGTCGGCGAGCTGGCTCACGGTCGCGTCGATCGTCCCGGACGGCG
>JAFEBC010000762.1 GCA_018266095.1 Deltaproteobacteria bacterium | reverse complement strand
TGGCGTACTTCTCGGTGAAGTCCCGGTTCTTCTCCGTCTCCGTCTCGATCGACGCCCAGATGACCTCGTCCGCGACCGCCTTCATCCCCGGGTCGACGAGCACGAACCGCTGCATCGACAGGCACGAGTGGCACCACGTCGCCCACGCGTCCACGAAGACGAGCTTGTTCTGCGCCTTGCCCTTGGCGACGGCACCCGCGAAGTCGTTCTCCATCCAGTGGATCGGCGCGGGGACGGTGACAGAGGTGGCGAGGAGGAGCGCGAGCAGCATGGGGTTTCTCCAGAGAGTGTGCGGCGTTGAGCCGGGCGCGCAGTGTAAGACGATCGGCGAGGGAGATCGATTCCCGCCTCGTGGAGCGGGAAGGACTACGAAAGCTGTCCCACAAACTTTCAACGCGGAGGCGCGGAGACGCGGAGAAAGCGAGCTTTGCAGGATCGAAGTGGAGCGCCCTGTTCCGCGACCAAGTCGCGCAAGCCCAGTGACCCGCAATACACGCCGCGTCTCCGCGTTGCTTCTCTGTTCTTGTTCTTGCCCTCGCTCCCTGCTCTGCACCTCGCGAGCCTTACTTCTTCTTCGCCTCGTACGCGCGCACGACCTCTTGCACCAGCGGATGCCGCACCACGTCGCGGTCGGTGAACTCGCAGAAGACGATGCCCTCGATTCCGGCGAGGATCTCCCGCGCCTCATTCAGGCCGCTCGCGCGCCCCGTGGGCAGGTCGATCTGCGTGAGATCGCCCGTGATCACGACCTTGCTGCCAAAGCCCAGGCGCGTGAGGAACATCTTCATCTGCTCGCTGGTCGTGTTCTGCGCTTCGTCCAGGATCACGAACGCGTCATTCAGCGTGCGCCCGCGCATGAACGCGAGCGGCGCCACCTCGACCACGCCGCGCGAGAGCAGGTCCGCCGCGCGATCGACGTCGACGAGATCGTGGAGCGCGTCATAGAGCGGCCGCAGATACGGCGAGACCTTCTCCGCCAGGTCGCCCGGAAGGAAGCCGAGCTTCTCGCCCGCCTCGACCGCCGGCCGGCAGAGCACGATGCGCTTCACGCGCCGCTCGACCAGCGCCGCCGTGGCCATCGCCATCGCCAGGTACGTCTTGCCGGTGCCCGCCGGCCCCAGGCCGAAGACGATGTCGCTCTTGCGGATGGCCTCGATGTACGCCTTCTGCGCGAAGCCCTTGGGCGTCACCGGCCGCCGCGAGTTCGTGGTGAAGATGGTGTCGAGGAAGATCTCCTTGAGATCCGCCTGCGGGTCGGCCTGCAGCACCTTCACCGCCTGCTCGACGTCCTCGAGCCCGAGCGGATACTTCCGCTGCACGAGCTCGTGGAGCTGCGCCAGGAGCTTCTCGGCGAGCGCCACCGACTGCGGCGCGCCCGAGAGCAGCAGCACGGTGCCCCGCTGCCCCACGTGCACGCCCAGACGCCGCTCGATGAGCTTGAGGTGCTCGCCGCGCCCGCCTGCCAGGGCCCGCGCACCATCGTTGTCGACCAACTCCAACCGCGCTGAAGGTTCAGCCAATGTCTTGTCCGCTCCGTCCCCGACCGAGGCTTCAGGTCGGACTGGGGAGGATATCGGAGCGGTCTCGGTACTGCAAAAGCAACTGCAACTGCTTACAGGAAGGAGGGAAGGAAAGAAGGGGATTGGTTGAGGTTTGCGCCAGGCTCCGACCGAGCGCAGACCCATCGAGGAGGGAGAAGGGTTCAGTCCCTTCCCTCTTTCCTTCCTGTGAAGCTGTTGCTGGTTGTGACGGCTAGTCGAGCGGCGGCAACAGCACGAAGCCCGTCGCGGCCTTGCGGTAGTACCAGGTGTCCGAGAACGGGTACTTCAAGTCGTTCTCCGAGACGAGCTTGCCCTGCACCAGGTCGTTCAATTCCTTCGGGTACTCCGCGTGCTCGAGGCGGTACAGCTCCAGCGCGCCCTCGAGGCGGATCTGCTGCGTCCGGGCGATGAGGCGCGCTGAGGCGCCGCGGCGCGCGTGGTGTTCGGCCCGCGACGCGCCCAGGGACGGCAGGAGCTGCCGCAGGAGGAACAGCGTGCCCAGGAAGAACGTCACCGTGATGGCCACGCGCACGATGCCGCCGCGCGAGGCGAACGCACGCCCGCCCGCGGCCAGCTCCTTCATCGCCGCGCCCGCGCCGCGCGCCGGGGGCACGATGCGCAGGTAGTTCCAGTCGACCAGCTCCTGCATCGCCTTGAGCGTCTCGAACTCGCCCAGACGCGTGAGGTCCACGATCTTGCTCACGGTGCGGCCGGGCTCGGCCAGCCGGTACACCAGCTTGTGGCGCTCGCCGGGCTTGCCGTCGCCCTCACCGCCGCCGCCGCCGTCGAAGCCGAACCCGCCGTCGTCCATCTGCGGCAGGTCGCGCACGTCGAGCTCTTGAGAGCGGATGCAGCTCGCCTCGTCCCACGGGATCTTCTTGCGGACGGCCGGCCACTCGTCCATGCGCCGGAAGCCCTCGAGCAGGATCGACTCCGCGCGGATGGGCTCGAAGCTGCTCTTGCCCGCGTCGATCTCTCGCTGCGTGAACTCGTAGGTGCCGGACTTCCAGCGGAACAACTTGTAGAGCGTCTCGGTGGTCTGCAGCCGCGCGATCTGCGCGAGCTGCGGCTGCGAGAGCGCGCCGATCTCGACCAGGATGTCGCCCAGGCGCTTCAAGGAGCGCTGCTGCTGGATGAGCGCCTCTTCGAGCTGCGGCTCGCTGATGACCTCGGCGCGCACGAGCATGGAGCCCAAGAAGTTCTTCGAGCTGCGGTGCTTCTCGGCCGCGAACACCACGTTGCCGTCGGCGAACGAGACCTCGACCTCCTCGCGCCCGTTCTTGAGCAGCAACGAGCCCGTCTTCTGCTGGTGCCCGATGAGCTGCAGGATGTCGGCGATGCCGAAGTCCTTGAGCGTTCCCGAGAGCGCCATGGCTAGTTGTTCTCCGAGCGCTGGCGCACGAACAGGTCGCGCAGGCAGAGGCCATAGATGAGCACGCAGGACCCGAGGATGATGCCGAGCCGCACGAACGACATCCCCGCGCGCACCGCGGTGGGATCACGCGCCACGCCCGCCCAGAAGAGGATCGAGCCCAAGGCGCAGCCGCCCAGCAAGAGGAACAAGGCGCCGCGCAGCGGATAGCCGATGAGCACGTGGCCCGCGCCGGACACGAGACCCGCGAGCCGCAGCATCAGCGTGCGCCGCTCCTGGTACTGCTTGACCGCCTGCTCCTTCTTGAAGCGCTCGGTCGGGTCCACGTTGTTGCGCCGCACGAACACGTTCACGCACTGCGCGCAGAGCGCCTCGGACGGACGCGCGTCTTCGTCGCAGCGCTTGCAGACCTCGCGGCCACACCGCTCGCAGCGCCCGCTCGGCTTGATGCGCCCGCGCAAGAAGTGCAGCGCCACGAAGGCCATGCCCGCCACCAGCGGGAAGATGGGCGCGAAGCCCGCCGGCAGCGGACCGCCCAACAGCGCGCGCGCCTCGTCGCCGACCGGCTCGGCCAGGAGCGACTCGTTCGCGTTCAGCGGATCGAGCGTGGCGTCCGGCAGCGACACGTCGATGAGGAAGCGGTTCGCCTTGCGGTTCACCACCAGCGAATTCCCGGTGAACGCGTCGATGGCCGCGCGGTCCAGCTCCTTCGCGCGCGCCTGCTCGGCCTGCACCTTCTCGAGCTGCTCCACGCCGCCCAGGCCCAGCGCGCGGCTCATGTTGAAGTGCACCGCGGCCATGCCGTCCTGCAGATCGGCCGCCTGCTGGTACTGCGCCATCGCGCGCGCGGAGTCGCCCGAGAGCAGGTAGACGTTGCCCAGGTTGTTGCGCGCCGCCGCCAGCGCTTCGGTGGAGAGGCCGGTCGACTCCGTGGCCTTCTTGTAGAGCGCCTCGGCCTGCGCCAGATCGCCCTCGCGCTTGGCCCGCCGCGCGAGCGAGAACGCCACCGGGAACTCGCTCTGCGCCTCGAGCCGCCGGTTGAGCCGCTGCAGCGCCGCCGTGGTGCCCACGCCGTGCTCGATGAGCCACACGTCCGCCGCCGCGCCTCCGTAGGCCGCGAGCCGCGCGATGCCCTCGGCGCCGAAGGGAGCCGCCGCCACCGTGACCAGCACGGCGAGGCCGACCGCCATCTCCAGCGTGCTCACGTAGATCGCCGTCGCCGCCAGCGCCGTGAACAAGAGCGGCACGGGCCCGAGCTGCAGGAAGATGGGCGAGAGCACCAGCGCCACCGAGAGCAGGCGCGTCTGCCACGGCCGCGCGCCCTTGGGGAAGATGTGGTGGAAGTCGTGCAGGTACAGCTTGGCGTAGCGCGCGAACAAGAGCGCCACGAAGGCCACGCCCGCGATGAGGATGCCGAAGAGGAACACCGTCGCCGTGTTGGTGAACACCGAGCGCTGCACGCGCGGGTCGGTCCAGGAATAGCGGACGGCGTCGCGCAGGGCCGCGATGGACGAGCCCACGGCGGTGAAGTCCTCGGCAAAGATCGCGCGCGCCTTGCACGTGTGCGCCTCGGCCAGCGCGGGCGCCAGCTCCACCGCGAGCAGGCAGCGCTTCTTGGCCAGGCCCGGCGCGCCCGCGGCCAAGGCCTCCTGGCTCTCGCGCACCAGCGCCGACCCGATGGCGAAGAGGTTGTCGATGCCGAAGTCGTCGCGCAGATCTCGGATGCGGTTCTCTTCGTCCTCTGCGCGGCGCTCGTCGCGATCGCGCAGGTAGTCGCGGCGGAGCTGCCAGTGCGTCTGCAGCTCGCTGAACTTCTCGGCGGGCAGGATGATCCCGAAGCGCGCCGCGCCGGCCGCCGCGTTCTGCGGACCGAACTGCGGGAGCGGCTGCGGTGGCGGTGCGGGAGGCGCCGCAGCGGCTGTCGCGCCCTCACCCTCAGCGGTGGCGGCCGTCGAGGTGCCCGCCGTGGGCGCAGGAGCCGCCGCGGCAGCGCCCGGCGTCCCAGCAGGCGCAGCGGCCGCAGGTGCCGCGCCCCTCCGCTTCGCGTTGCCCGTCGGGCCCGTCTGCGCGGCGGCAGGGATCGGCGGCGCGTCCGCGGGCGGCGGCGGCACGGCCCTCTTCGCGGCTGGATTCGCAGGAGGATTCGCCGCGGCAGGGTTCGCGGCCGGCTTCGGCTTGGGCGCCTCGGGAGGCGGCGCGGTCGGATCCGGCGCGGTCGGATCCGCGACCGTGGGATCCGCCACCGTCGGGTCAGCCACAGCGGGATTCGCCGGCGCCGGCGCCGCATCCTGCGCGTACGCAGCCCCATCGGCCACGAACGCGGCCAACGCGAGCGACACCAACATCAGAGCAATGCGGCGGCTCCGCAGGATCTCCATCAGACGGCCATCCTAGCCGCGCCGCGTGAACACCGGCAAGAATTCGACAGTGATTCCGTCAACTCGCACGCGCGGCCTCGATCGCCCGACGCGCGCGCGAGCACGCTGCGCCTACGTCTGCTGGCGCTTGGCCTCGTCCCAGAGCGCGTCCATTTCCTTGAGGCCCACGTCGCGCGGCCCCTTCCCCTGCTCCGCCAGCCTGGCCTCGATGTAATGAAACCGGCGCTCGAACTTGCGCATCGTCCCGCGCAGCGCCTCCTCCGGGTGCGCCTTCGCGTGCCGCCCGAGGTTCGCCACCGCGAACAGCAGATCGCCCAGCTCATCCTCGATGCGCGCCTGCGCCGCGTCCTTGGCCGCCTGGTCCGCCGCCGTCGCCTTCGCCTGCAGCTCGTGCGTGAGCTCGTCCAGCTCCTCGCGCACCTTCGCCAGCACGCCCTGCAGGTCCGGCCAATCGAAGCCCACCGCGGCCGCCTTCTCCGTCACCCGCTCCGCGCGCACCAGCGCCGGCAACGCCGCCGGCACCCCGCCGATGGCCGAGCGCGCCTTCTCGCCCTTCTCCTTGCGCTCCTCGGCCTTGATGCGCTCCCAGTTCTTCACCACTTCCTTCGAGCCGCTCACCGACACATCCCCGAACACGTGCGGGTGCCGCCGCGTGAGCTTGCTCGAGATGGCGTCGCACACGTCCGCGAAGTCGAAGCGCCCCTCCTCGCGCGTGATGCGCGACTGGAACACCACCTGGAACAAGAGGTCGCCCAGCTCATCTCTGTGGTTGTTCGAGTCCCCGCTCTCGATGGCCTCGATGACCTCGTGCGCCTCCTCCAAGAGGTACGGCGTGAGCGTCCGCAACGTCTGCTCGCGGTCCCACGGACACCCGCCCGGATCGCGCAGCTTGTCCATCACCTCGAGCAGTCGTGCGATGGCGGTCTGGGCCCGTGCGGTCGCTTCGGCGTGTGCGCTCATGCGCTGTTCGTTCGCCCGCGTGACCCCGAAAGTCAACGCGTTTTCGCGGGTGTGCGCGCTGTCACACTGCAACACCCGTCTCATCCAGCGACTTGGCGTAGGTCCCAGGTTGTCCACCTTCGCCAAATCCATCAGCCAGGTGGATGATTCCGGCGCGGACCGAATCTGACGAGATCGTCGCCATTTTGCAACCACTTGGATTTGCTTTCTTTTAGATGGGTACGCGGGTCTGCGTCAGAGTGAGCACACCGCGCGCCGTGCAGGGGTGGACGGATTTCACCGCGACTGAATCCACAGGCTGTCCACAGCCCGGAAATCGACGCCCGCGAGCCGAATCTGCTTGACCCAACGGGTAGATTTGCGCCCTCCCCGAAGGCCGAACCGCGAGGCCCGTGAACGCATCTTGTGGAAGCCCATGATCGAAGACTTCGCGCGAGCGTCCGAGGTGTTCCCCGACAGTGAAGCGCGGTTCCGCTGGCGCGTGCCCGAAGGCTGGGGGCAGGGCCGCGGCGCGTTCGGCGGCCTGGTGCTGGGCGCGATGACGCGGGCGGCGCAGACCTTGGAGACCGATCCCGCGCGGCCGCTGCGCGTGCTGACGGGCGAGCTCTTCGGGCCCGTGGTCGTGGGTGACGCGCTCATCGAGGTCGCGGCGCTCCGGCGCGGCAACGGCCTGGACACGATCGAAGCGCGCCTGTCCCAGCAGGGCGAGGTGCTCGCGCGCGCGACCTTCCTCTTCGGCAAGGAGCGCACGAAGGATCGCGAGTGGCAGCCCCCGGCGCCCGCGCGTCCCGACTGGCGCGAGGTGCCCATCGTCCCCTCGGGGCCGCCGTTCCCGGAGTTCGCGCAGTTCCTCCACTTCCGCAACACGGGCGGCATCCCCTTCTCCAGCGCGGCCGGTCCGGGTGTCGCGGGGTTCATCTCCTTCAAGGTGCCGCTGTACTACCGCGCCGACGCGCCCTTCGCGAACCAGGGCTTCGTGCCCGAGGTGCGCGAGCTGTGGACCGAGGCAGGCCAGCTCGTCGCGCTCAACACGCAGACGTTCGCGATCATCAAATAGCCCGATTTGTTCCGCTGACATGTCGCCCCTGACGGTGGGCCGGGCCCCTCCGTGTCGTGTCGGATCATGTCGCGATCCGACTCATGTCGCAGCTTGGGCGCGCCGGACTCACAAGCAAATTCACTTGTTGTTCCGGGGCCCAAGCCTCAGGCACAGTCGTCTTTCCAACTGAGACCAACGAGGTACACCCTGCTCCGGCGATGGTCCCTCCTCTGTGCGGTCGTGCTGCTCGCGATCAGCAACTCCGGCTGCGCCTTCGCGCTCTCGCGGCTGCCCGTGTTCACCGATTCTGATTCGCGCAAGACGGTGACCGCGCCGCCGGGCGTGACGCTCAAGTGCAGCGGCAAGCCGTGCCAGTCGTTCGACTACACCTCGCACAGCGAGGCCGACCACAACCCCATCGTGCTCGTCGCGGGCATGGTGGCGGAGCTCGTCGGCGGCATCGTGATGCTCAAGAAAGGCTCGCCGATGGATCCCGACGCGGGGCTGTGGTGGGCCGGATTCGGCCTCTTGGGCTCGGTGGCGGTCGAGGGCTACGTCATGCTCGGCGAGAAGGGCGCGTTCGATTCGTCGCCCAACGTGACGTGCTGCACGCTCGTCGATCAGGTGATCGCGGAGAAGAACGGCGAGCGCATCCTCGTGTACCCGACGGATTTTCCCAACGGTGGGTTCTCGTTCGACGACTCGCTCAAGGCGAGGCTCGCGCGGCCCAAGGACTTCCAGGCGCCGCCGCCGGACCTCGAGGCGCAGCGGGGGCGGCTGGCCGCGAACGCGCGCGTGGCGGTGCTGGAGTTCAAGAACTCGGCGCTCGAGCTGCGCAAGGACGACGTGCGCTACTACGCGGACGCGGTGCGCGGGACGGCGCTGGAGGTGAAGCCGAAGCTCGACGTGATGACGAAGGAGAACCTCCTCGTGCTCCTGCAGGCGCAGGGGAAGACCCTCGCGGACTGCGAGGGCGAGTGCCAGGTGGACACGGGGCGGCGCATCGGCGCGGACGCGGTGGTGACGGGCGAGCTCTCGAAGGTGGGCAGCTCGTATCGGCTCTCGCT
>JAFEBC010000761.1 GCA_018266095.1 Deltaproteobacteria bacterium | reverse complement strand
TGGTGATCATCACCGCGAAGGTCTTGTTGGTGGTCTCGCCGCCATTCGCAGCGCGCGGCAACTCCACCTCGATGGAGTCCTTCACGATGTAGCTCGCCGTCACCATGAAGATGATGAGCAGCACCAGCATGATGTCGACGAGCGGCGTGACGTTGATCTCGTTGATCCCGTCGTCGCCCGGATCCATTCCGCCGCCGGCCATGGGCTACTTGCTCCCGCTGGCGCGGCTGGCGCTGGCGCGGGCGACGTGCAGGCCCGCGGCGATGGCGTTGGTGAGCGCGTTGCTGCGGCCGATCACGCGCTTCAGGAGACGCAGGAAGATGTTGTAGGCGAGCACGGCCGGGATGGCGACGAAGAGGCCGACGGCGGTGGCGACGAGCGCCTCCGAGATGCCGCTCATGACGCTCGAGGCCGCGGCGCCGCCTGCGCTGGTGCCGCCCTTCTGCGCGATGGCGAGGTCGGCGAAGGCCTTGATGATGCCGAGCACGGTGCCGAAGAGGCCGATGAACGGCGCGTTGTTGCCGAGCGTGCCGAGCACGAAGAGCCACTGCTCGTACTGCAGGCGGCGGCGATCCATGGTGGACGCGATGGCCTTCTCGACGGCCTCCTGGCCCTCGCCCGACGCGGACAACTCGGCGGCCACGCGCACGACCTCGGCCTCCATTGAATCGCCCTGCGCGCGCGCCGCGGCGGTCTTGAGGTCGCCCTTCTGGCAGAGGATGACGAGCTCGTCGAAGAGGCGGCTCATGCGGCGCTTGCTGAAGTACACCGCGCGCTCGAGCATCACCGTCACGGAGACGACAGACAGGCCCAGCAGCAAGTAGAGGACCCACACGCTTCCGAGCAGCGTCAGGGCGAGGATTTGTTGCTGGATCACGTCGGTCTCCGATGCGGGTGTGGCAATGAGCTTGGACGCCTGAAGCGCCCGAAAGATTTAGGACTGCTACGGATCGAAGGCGCCCACAGCTTTCGCGAGGCGCAGCGAGGCGACCTGGACCTCGAGCTTCTGGCGCAAGAGGTCGGCCTGGCTCTGGAACAGCGCTGCGCCTGCGTCCGACACCTCGATCTGCGTGGACGTGCCGGCCTCGAACTGCGCCCGCACGAGCGCGTCGTTCTCCTGCGCGAGCTGGAGCGCCTTCGTCGCCGTCTCCAATTGAACACGCGCGGCACGCAGGTCGAGCTGGCCGCGCCGCAATTCGTCCTCGATCTTGGCCACCTGCGACTCGGTCTGCGCCTTGGCCTGGCGCTTCTGACTCTCGGCGTCCTTGAGCTGCACGTAGCGGAAGCCGCCGTCGTAGAGGGGCACGGTGAGCGCGAGCGTGAGCGCCCAGGTGGTGCTGGAGCCGGAGAGGCCGGCGGCGTTCTGGTAGTTGGCCTGGCCGCGCAGGTCGAGCTTGGGGAGGAACTGCGCCCAGGCGTCGGTGGCCACGCGCGCGGCGATCTGCTCGTTGAGCTTGGCCGACGCGATCTCTGGACGTTCGTTCAGTGCCTTCTGGAGCAGCTCGTTGAACTCGCCCTGCAGCTCGGGCGGCGGCTGCGCGGGCTCGGCCACGTCGAAGGCGGCGTCGCGGCGATTGAGCAGCGTGGCGAGCTGGCTCTTGGCGCTCTCGGAGTCGAAGTAGGACTTCTGCGCCTGGCCGTCGGCCTGCACCACGTCGAGCTGCGCGCGCACGAGGGCGGCGCGCTGGAGGACGCCGGCGGAGAAGCGGGCCAAAGCCTGGCGGGCCGAGTTGCGGCGCGAATCCGAGAGCGCGTAGGCGGCATCGGCGAGCTTCTTCGTTTGCGTAGCCAAGAGATACGTGGCGGCGACGTTGAGCAGCAATTCGCGGCGCAGTTGCGTCTCGGACAGGCGCGCGACCTCCTGCTGATCCTTGGCGTTGTCGAGCGCGGGATAGCGGCGGTAGTCGAAGACGCTCCAGGTGCCGGTGAGGTTCGCGGAGAGCGCGTTCAGCTCCTGCGTGGTGACGGTCTGGCCGCCGACCTGGAAGCTCGCGTCGGTGGAGTTGCGCGTGTAGTTCGCGCCCGCGGAGAGGATGGGATGGAACGCGCGGTACGCCTTGGAGAGCGCGTCCTGCGACTGGACGTAGCGCTCGCGAGCGACCTTGAGGTCGGGCGCCTGCACCTTGGCGGCGGCGAGCGCGTCGGCGAACGAGAGCACGGGACCGTCTGGCGCGGGGCGCGTGAGCGGCGGGGGGACCTCGCCTTCCGGAGCAGGCGCGGCCGCGGCGGCGAGCGACGACATCAGGACACTGAGGACGAGAGTGCGCACGAGACCGCGGACCATCGGGGATGGCAAGCGGACGTGTCAAGGCGCAGGAATGTCACACGCGGCGAGCGTCTTCTTGGCGAGCGAGGAGAGGCCGACCTTGGCGAGCGCGGTGCGCGTGGGCTCGACCCAGCGGAGGGCGTCGTCTACGAGCGGAATCGCGCGCGAAGTCGAGGTGAACACGGCCACTTGCAGCTCGCGGTGCGTGAGCGTCTGCGCGACGTCGGCGGTGTGCGTGAGCGTGCGCGGGATGGTCAGCTTGCGCTTGCGCAGGGCCTCGCGGGCGGCTTTTGGCGCGTCGTGATCGGCGTCCTGCTCGGCGAAGGGGAGGGCCCACAGGCCCTCGAAGAGCGAGCCCTGCGTGTGACGCGCGAGGAGCACGCGGCCTTGCGGATCGCGCAGCGCCACGGCGGACCAGCGCACGATCGGGCGCGCCTTCTTCACCTTGGGCGGCGGGAATCGCTCGGGATCGCCGAGCGCGAAGGCCTTGCACTGCGCCTTGAGCGGACAGCGATCGCACGAAGGGGAACGCGGCGTGCACACGGTCGCGCCCAGCTCCATCAGCGCTTCATTGAACACGCCGGCCTTGCCCTTCGGCAGCTCGTGCGGCGCGAACTCCCAGGTCTGCTCGCGCACGGCCTCGGCGGAGCCTTCGAGCGCGAACAAGCGTGCGAACACGCGCGCGACGTTTCCGTCCACGAGCGCGGCGTCGATCCCCATCGAGAGCGAGGCCACGGCTGCTGCGGTGTACGGGCCGAATCCCGGAAGCGAATGCAGGTCGTCGAGCGAACGCGGGAGCTGGCCGAAGCGCGCGAGGGCCTCTTGCGCTGCGCGGTGCAGATTGCGGGCGCGCGAGTAGTAGCCAAGCCCGCTCCAGTGCGCGAGCACGTCATCGAGCGGCGCCTCCGCGAGCGAGCGCAGCGTGGGGAAGCGCGTCAGGAAGCGCGTGTAGTACGGCACCACCACGTCGACGCGCGTCTGCTGCAGCATCACCTCCGAGATCCACACGCGATACGGCTCGCGTGGCTCCAGACGCCACGGGAGGTCGCGCTTGTGCTTCGCGAACCACGCGAGCAGCGGCTTGGACAAGCTCATCGCGCGCAGGCCTGCTCGACGTCGGCGCGTGTGCGCGGAATGGAGGCCGTGAGGTTCTCGTGTCCGCTCTCGGTGACGAGGATGTCGTCCTCGATGCGCACGCCGGTGCCGCGCAATTCCGGCGGCGCCGTCACGTCGTCCTCGGCGATGTAGAGGCCGGGCTCGATGGTGAACACCATGCCGGGCACCAGCGCGCGCGGCTCGTTGGCCTCGTTGCGATACGCGCCGGCGTCGTGCACGTCGAGGCCGAGCCAGTGACTCGAGCGGTGCATGTAGAAGCGGCGGTAGCTCGAGTCGGCGATGCGCGCCTCGGGCGTGCCCTCGAGCAGGCCGAGCTCGATCATGCCCTCGGTGAGCGTGTGCACGATCTCGTCATGCAGGCCGTCGATGGTGACGCCGGGCGCGGTGTGCTCGATGGCGAGATCGGCCGCGCGCAGGACGAGGTCGTAGAGCTTCGCTTGCGCCGGAGTGAACGTGCCGCTCGCGGGGAACGTGCGCGTGACGTCGGCGGTGTAGAGCGCGACCTCGGCGCCGGAGTCGATGAGCACGAGCTCGCCGTCGCGCACGGGGGCGTCGTTCTCGTTGTAGTGGAGGATGGTGGCGTTGCGTCCCGCGGCCACGATCGGCGAGTAGCCGCACACCGCGCCGCCCGAGCGGTACGACGCGAGCAGCGCGGCCTCGAGCTCGTGCTCGTGCGTGCCGCCGCGGCCCACTTCCATGGCGGTGAGATGACCAGCGCGCGTGAGCTCGATGGCGCGGCGCAAGGCCGAGAGCTCGTGTGAATCCTTGAGCAGGCGCAGCTCGTGCAGGAGCACGCCTGGATCTTCCAGCCGGCGCGGCGCGGTGATGCCGGTGCGTCCGCGCATGCGCAATTGCGTGAGTGTGCGCGCGATGCGCGCGTCGAAGTGCGGATCGGTGCCGCCGAGCCGATAGAACAGCGTCGGCTGCTGGATGAGCTTGGGCAGCTCCGCGTCGATCAGCGCGACGCCGAACGACTGGTGCGCGCCGGAGATCACCCTCGCGCCCTCGAGGCCGTGGCGGCGGCCGTTCCACAATTCCTTGTCCTTGTCGCGCGGGCGCACAAAGAGCGTGAACGGCTCGTTGCCCTCGGTGGACAAGACCAGCGCGCACTCGGGCTCGGTGAAGCCGGTGAGCCAATAGAGATCGGCGTCGGCACGGTACGGGTGTTCGACATCGTGGTTGCGCGTGGCCACTGGCGTCGAGTGCACGACGAGCGTGGATGGGCCCGCGAGCTCGCGCATGCGGCGGCGCACCTCGTCGCGGCGGGCGGCGTACACGGCTTGGGGCAACGGCGGGAACGGCGCAGGCATGTGGGAACCTCGCTTTCACTCTATATGCTACCTTCGGCGCCCTCTTTCACTTGGCGAGGCTTGGCAAGGCATGGACAAGAAGAAGCTGTCGGGCGACGAGCTGGCGGCGGCGCTCTTGATGTTGCCGGAGTGGCAGGTCGAGGGCCAGGCGCTCGCGCGCACGTGGAAGCACGCGACGTTCCCGCAGGCGCTGGCGTTCATCCAGAAGGTGGGCGTCTTGGCCGAGGAGCAGGACCACCATCCGGACATCGACCTGCGCTACGTGAAGGTCACCGTGCGCACGTGGAGCCACGACGCGGGCGGCATCACGCAGCGCGATGTGAAGCTGGCGCGCGCGATCGACGCGTTCGAGGCGTGAGCCATGTCGGAGGCGTATCACCAGCTCGACGATGATTCTCTGCTGGCGCAGTGCGAGGTGCAGGTGCATCGCGCGGGCGGGCCGGGCGGGCAGCATCGCAACAAAGTGGAGACGGCGATCCGCCTCGTGCACCAGCCGACGGGGCTCGTGGCCGAGGGCAAGGACCAGCGCTCGCGCACGCAGAACCTGCGCGCGGCCCTGGGGCGACTGCGGGAGCGGCTGGAGAAGCGCGCGTTCGTGCCCAAGGCGCGCACGAAGACCAAGCCGTCGAAGGCAGCCAAGCGGCGCCGGCTCGAGGGCAAGCGGCACGTGTCGGAGAAGAAGCAGCAGCGGCGCGGCGGCGGGGATGACTAGAGGGCCGCTCGCGATCGCGCTGATCACGTTCGCGATCGCGGGCGCAGCGCGGGCGCAGGGCGCGGGCACGTCGACGATCCCGGGCGCATCGGCGAGCAGCTCCACGCCGAGCGTGATCGCGGCGCCCTCTCCCGAGGACCAGCGCGAGGCGCGCTTCACCGAGCTCTTGCGCACGTATCCCGAGCGGCTGCCCGCGGTGACGCTGGGCATGGTGGCCAGGCTCCTCGATGAAGGGCCCTTCGCCGAGCACGATCGCGCGCTCTATTGGCTCGGGAGCGCGAACCAGGCGCTGGGCGAGCGCGCGCTGGCGCTGCAGTGGTACGCGCGGCTCGCGAAGGAGCACCCGGACTCCATCTGGGTCGAGCGCAGCTATCTGGGTCAGGCCGACCTCGCGGCGCAGCAGCGGCACTTCGGCACCGCGCTCGAGTTCCATGCGCGCGCGGAGAAGTCGCGGGATCCCGCGGTGCGCGAGCTGGCGCGGCTGGCGTCGATGCAGGTGCACACGCTGCAGAACCGTCAGCGCGCGGCGTGGGCGTGTCAGCTCTTCGCGGCGCTGGTGGCGCTGTTCCTGTTGCGCTCGGCGTGGCGTGCGCGTGGGCTCTCTGCGCTGTGGCCGCTGCCCACCGAGGCGCGGATCCTCCTGCCGGTGCTGCTCGTGATCGGCCTGCTCGCGTTCCGTCAGGATCCGGCGCCGCGGTTCGCCATCTATGAAGCGAGCTTCGGCGGCTTCGTCCTGGCCTGGCTCTCGGGCGCGCGCCTGTCGTCGGTGAAGTTGTCTCGCGCGCAGCGGCTCCTGCACGGGCTGCTCGTGGTGGTGACGTTCGCGGGCCTCGCGTACACGGCCGTGTGGCGCAGCGATCTCGTGGGCATGGTGCTGGAGACGATCCGCGCCGGACCGGAGTAGGCTCGCGCGCATGTCCACGCACACCGGCAAGGGCTTCGGCCAGAACGACCCGCACGTCACCAAGTGGAGCGAGCTCGTCTACAAGCCGAAGGACGCGGCGCTCGACGAGATCATCCGGCGCTCGGAGGCCGCGGGCCTGCCCGACATCGCGGTGTCGTCGTTCGACGGGCTGCATCTCGAGGTGCTCGTGCGCGCGAGCGGCGCGAAGAAGGTGGTGGAGGTCGGCACGCTCGGCGGCTACAGCGGCGTGTGCATCCTGCGCGCGCTGCCCGCGGACGGCTTCCTGCACACGTTCGAGTACTCGGACAAGCACGCGAAGGTGGCGCAGGAGACGTTCGAGAAGAACGGCGTCGCGTCGCGCGTGAAGATCCACGTGGGGCCCGCGGCGGACAACCTGGCGCAGATCAACCAGGACGGGCCGTTCGACGTGGTCTTCCTCGACGCGGACAAGGGCGGCTATCCCGAGTATCTCGCCTGGGCCGAGGAACACCTGCGCGTGGGCGGCGTGCTCCTGGCCGACAACGCGTTCGGCTGGGGCGGCGTGGCGCGCGAGGACGATGGCGGCTACCCGCGCGAGCAGATCGCGGCGCTGCGCAGGTTCAACGAGCGGCTCGCGCAGGGCGGCCGCTTCCGCGCGACGATGTTGCCCACCGCTGAGGGCCTGGCGATGGGCGTGAAGGTCCGCTAGCCAACGAGCCAGCTCCAGAGCACGCGCGGCGAGGGCAGGCCGCCGGTGGACAAGAGCGCGATGCGGAACACGCGGCTCGACAGGCGCACCGCGAGCCACGCGCCGGCGCTCAGGAGCGAGAGGGAGAGCGCGAACTCCCACCACGGCAGCGCGTGCGCACCGACGCGCAGCATGCCCGCGAGCGGCGCGCTGAAGGGAACGAGCGTGAGCACGCGCGCGTACGTCCCCATCGGCTGGTCGAGGAGGACGGGCAAGGTCAGCATCGGCACCATCGCGGTCATGGTCACGCCGCCCACGAGCTGCTGCGTGTAGCGCGTGGTGTTGCCGAGCGAGCCCGCCGCGAGGAGCAGCGCGCCGAAGAAGATGAAGCCGCCCGCGAAGTAGCCGAGGCCCATGACGAGCTGGCCCCACTCGATGCCGAGCACGGTGAAGAGGAGCGCGGCCGGGAGCGCGATGACGGCGAGATAGAGCGCGAACTGCAGAAAGCCTGCGCCGCCGAGGCCGAGCAGCTTGCCCCAGAAGAGCTCCTCGGGCGTGAGCGCGGTCAGCAGCAGTTCGAGCGCACGGTTCTGCTTCTCCTCGGCGAGGCCGGTGGCGAGGTAGCCGCCGCAGGTGAAGATCGAGAGGAGGAGCAGGAGCACGAAGCCGAGCGGCAAGATGAAGGTGGCGAGCTCGCGCAACAGATCAAACGGCGTGAGGCTGCCGTCGGCCTCGATGGAGAGGGTGGTGGTCTTGGCGGGCCGCAGCACGCGCGCGAAGACGGCGGGGTCGAGCTTGCGTTCGAGCAATCCGCTCAAGAGCCACGGTCTCAGGCGGCCCGCCAGCGGCTCTGCGTTGGAGAAGAGCGACAGGCGCGCCTTGGCGAGGCGCAGCTCCTCGATGCGGCCGGTGGTGAGCCAGTCGGCGGGGATGCGCGCGGCGCGCGTGACGGTGCCCGCGCTGAGCGCTGCGCGCAGCTCGGTGAGGTCCTTGAGGCGCACGAGCTTGGTGGGCGAGAAGAGCGGCGACTTGCCCGCGATGGACTCGTTGGCCTGCTTGCGCAGGGAGGGCGGGAGCTGCGCCAGATCGAGGTCGGGCGCGATCTCCAGCGGCGCGTCGGCGAAGAGCCCGGTCTCGTCGAGGATGCCGATGATGAGCGTCTTCTGGAGCTGGGACGCCATCATGCGCGAGGTGAGAAAGCCGCTCAGCGCGCCGATGAGCCCGATGAAGATGGGCATGCCGATGAGCGAGACGAGGTAGCCGGGGCGCTTGACCGTGGAGAGGAATTCGAAGCGCGCGACGGCGGCGATCTTGGAGGTGGCGTCAGGCAAGCAAGGCCTCCACGGGCGCGGCGTCGGGTGCGCTCACGAGCTTCACGAAGAGCTCCTCGATGGTGGGCGCGTGCTTCTCCACGGACTCGAAGGTGCA
>JAFEBC010000760.1 GCA_018266095.1 Deltaproteobacteria bacterium | reverse complement strand
GCGGGGGTCTGCTTCGGATCAGAAGCGCGCTGAACCGCACCAGGCGCGGGCTTGGCCGCGGGCGCCTGCTTGGGATCCGTCGAGCGCGGCGCCGCACCGGGCGCGGGCTTGACGTCGACCTTGAGCGCCTGCGGAGGCTTGCCGCCGAGCGAGAGGATGAGATCGCGGCCCGCGTCGTCCACCGCGAGGAGCGAGAGCCCCATGCCCGGATCGACACCGGGGGTGCCGGCCTCTTGCGCGCGCACGACCACGCCCGCCGCCTTGAAGCAAGGCGAGCCATCCGCCAGCGTGCACTCGAGGCGCACCAGCGTGTCCTTCGGGCGCGGCGACTTGGTGCGGATGAAGAAGCGGTTCTGCTTGAGCTCCTCGCCATAGCGCGCGCGCACCTCATCCAAGGTGGCGGACGGCAGCTTGATCTGCAGCCCGACCGCGGGGCGCTTCCCTGGAGGCGGCGGTGAGCTCGGTGTGTCGGCCATTCGACCGCGGAGTCTCCCCGGAAAGATGCAGGTGGGCAAGAAAACGCGCAGGTGGTTCTACCGAGCCGGCGCAAAAGGTTGTCACGCGCAACCATGTTGACCACAGGTCAGTTCCATCGGAACGTCCGCGACCGTGACGCGATTCGTGGCCTTGGCGATCGGTGTGGCCCAAAGTGTGGCCCTGTGTGTGGCGGTGTCTGCGTGCTCGTCGCAGCCCGTGGGGCCGTGGCAGTCGCAGGCGCGCATCCAGGTCGCGGGCGTGGGCGTGACCAACACGGATTGCCGCGCGGGGTTCTGCCAGCACGACGAGAACACCGACCTCATCGTTTGGAAGGGCGAACTCTGGTTCGTGCACCGGACGGCGCAGAGCCAGATCCTGGGGCCGAATTCGTCCTTGCACCTCTACAAGAGCACCGACGGCGGGGCGACGTTCACCGAGCAGGCGAGGCTCCTGGCGCTCGACTCCACGGCGGCTCCGCCAGACGGGCGCGACCTGCGCGATCCGCACTTCTTCGTCGTGGGCGACGCGCTCTGGCTCAAGGCGATCACGCGGCTGCCGGTGAACTCGACGCGGGATTCGAACGTGGACTCGCGCGATGTGGTCTCGCACACGACGGATGGAACGAACTGGACGCTGCTGACGTTTGCGGGAGAGGAGCACTTCTCCATGTGGCGCGTGCGGCAGGTCGGGGCCACGTACCACTCGGCGGCGTATGAGGACGGCGACAAGAGCGTGGTCCACTTCACCAGCAGCGACGGCGTGAATTGGACGCGCGGCGCGACCATCTATGACGTGAGCGCCGATACGCCGCTGGAGACGGAGCTGGTGTCGCTGGACGACGCGGGCGCGTCGCTGCGCGCGCAGGCGCCGGATGGGACGCTGGTGGGCCTGGTGCGGATGGACGGGACGGACTTGGAGCTGCTGGGAGACCAGGGGCGGCTGCGCACGAAGGTGTGCCACTCGGTGCCGCCGTATGCGTCGTGGAGCTGTCCGTTCGAGATCGCCGGGCAGCGCTTCGACGGGCCGGCGGCGTTCTTCTGGCACGGGCGGCTCTTCGTGCTCGCGCGCAAGCACCTCGGGCGTGATGGGCGCAAGCGGACGAGCCTGTTCGAACTGCGCGGCGCGCTGGGGCCGAACGCGACGGCGGCGCCCACGGTGCTGGAGTGGGGCGAGCTGCCGAGCGCGGGGGACACGGCGTACTCGGGGGTGGCCCCGGTGGCGGGCGTGGACGGGCGCTTCGTGACCACCTGGTACTCGAGCGATCTGGGCCTGGACCCGCACTGGGTCATCGGCATGCTGGGCGCGACCGACATCTGGCGCGCGACGCTCGACTTGCAGAACCTGCCGGACACGCCGCCGACAGACCCGTCCTACTCGCTGGGGACGCGGTGACGCCTCCGGACGGGACAGTGGAGCTCTCCGAGCCCGGCGCGATGGTGGGCGCGCGGCGTCCGTCGGGGCCGGTGTCTGTGCGCGGGCTGGTGTTCCCGCTCCTGCTCGGGTCCACGGCGGCGCTGCTCCTGGGCGTGATCGCCGCGGCGTTCCTGGCCACGGGGCCGTGGGCGTGGGCGGTCGGCCTCGTCTACATCGCGTACGACACGTGGCTGCTCTCGTCGATGGTGCGCGCGAGCCGGCTGGCGCTGGGCGAGCTGATGGCTCCACGGCCCGTGCCGGAGGGGCCGCTGCCGACGGTGGCGGTGCTGATCGCGGCGCGCGACGAGCGCGAGGTGCTGCCGGCGACGCTGGAGCACGTGCGGGCGCAGCGCGAGCTGGCGGACGAGGTCTGGATCATCGACGACGGTTCGACGGACGACACGCTGGAGGTGCTGCGCGAGCGCTACGCGGTGACGATGCGCGGCGCGATCGGGCAGAGCGCGACGCTGCCGTGGCTCAAGGTGCTGAGCAAGCCGAACTCGGGCAAGGCGCGCTCGCTGAACCAGGCGCTGGAGCACGTGAAGAGCGAGCTGGTGGTTACGCTGGACGCGGACACCCTCCTCGAGCCCGACGCGATCGTCGAGGTGAAGCGGGCGTTCAAGCTGCGCCCGGAGCTGGCGGCGGGGTGCGGCGTCTTGCGGCCCATCTGCCGCGGCGAGGCGCCCGTGGCGCGCGCGTTCCAGCTCTACCAGACCTTCGAGTACCTGCGCGGGTTCCTCTGGCGGCTCGCGTGGATGCGCGATGACACGCTGGTGCTGGTGTCGGGCGCGTTCGCCATGTTCCGGCGCAGCGTGCTGGACGAGGCGGGCGGGTTCGATCCGCACAGCCGCGTGGAGGACTACGAGCTCTTGTTCCGGCTGCACAAGCGCGCGCTCGAGGGCGGTCACGCGCTCAAGGTGGCCGTGCTGGGCGAGGCGCGCGCGTCCACGGATGCGCCCGCGAGCCTGCCGGCGTTCTTCAAGCAGCGCACGCGCTGGTTCGCGGGCTTCATCGAGACCATGTTCCGGCACCGCGCCATGGTGGGGAACCGGCGCTACGGGCGGCTGGGGACGTATCACCTGATCGTGAAGACCATCGACACGCTGTTGCCGCTGTATGGCCTGGGCGCGTTCGCGTCGCTCGTGGTGTTCCTGGCCACGGGGAAGCGGCTTGATCCCATCATCCTCACGGCGCTGGTGTTCAAGTTCGGCTTCGATCTGGCGTGTCACGGGCTGTGCGTCTTCTTCTATTCGCGCTGGCAGAAGGGCGACGCGCCGTGGCGCTCGCTGGGCAAGTCGCTCCTGGCGACCTTCACCGAGCCGTTCGCGTTCCAGTTGTTCCGCCAGGTGGGCGCGCTCTTGGGGTGGATCGCGTTCCTGCGCGGGCGCATCGAGTGGGCGCGGCGGACCGCGCATGGGTAGGGCTCTCTCATGAACCGGTACAGGGTGGGCGTCCTCGCGGCGTTGGTCCTCGGCGGCGGCGCGGCGCGGGCGCAGGTGATCCCGGCGGACAAGACGGGCTGCGGGCTGCCGGACTGCTCGCTGGGCCTCGGCATCAAGCTCAAGCAGGCCGAGAAGCTGGCGGAGGCGGAGAAGGTGTTCGCCGCGCTGGTGGCCGCGAACCCGAACGACGTGGAGGCGCTGGAGCAGGACGCGACGGTGCTGGGCTGGCTCGGGCGCTATGACGAGTCGATCGCGGCGTGGACGAAGGCGCTGGC
>JAFEBC010000075.1 GCA_018266095.1 Deltaproteobacteria bacterium | reverse complement strand
GACACGGGCGACATGCTCCTCCAGCGCGCGCTCGACATCGCGCCGGACGAGACCGCGGAGACGCTCTTCGGAAAGCTCGCGACGCTCTCGGCAGAGGTGCTCGCGGAGGGCCTGCCGCTCCTCGAGCAGGGGAAGCTCGTGCGCACGCCGCAAGAGCACGCAAAGCACACGCTCGCGCCGATCCTCTCGCGCGACGACGGGCGCATTGATTGGAATCGCACCGCGCTCGAAATCGATCAGCGGCGGCGCGGCTTCTTCCCCTGGCCGGGCGCGTGGACGCAGCTCCCGGGCGGGCAGTTCAAGATCCACCAGAGCGTGGTGCTCGACGAGACCACGCAGCTCAAGCCTGGCGAGATCGTGCGCGCGCAGGCCGCGGGCATCGACATCGCCTGCGGCGGCGGCACCGTGCTGCGGCTCACCGAGGTGCAGCCGGAGAACAAGAAGCGCATGCCCGCGCACGCGTTCCTCGCCGGACATCCACTCGCCGCGGGGACACCATTCGCCGCCTGAACCAAACCGCTCGCGCTCGACGCACGTAGAAGACAGTCTCGCCTCACGCAGCTCCACTCGAAGGAACACGTTGCCATGCTGATCGTCCTGCAGTCCGACGCCACTCCTGAAGCCATCGCGAACATCGAAGGCCGCATCCGCGAGCTCGGGTTCACGCCACACTCGATCGAGGGCGCGGGCCGCACCGCCATCGGCATCACCGGAAACAAGGGGCCCGTCGATCCCGGCCACTTCCGCCTGCTGCCCGGGGTCGCCGACTGCATCCCGGTGACTGCGCCGTACAAGCTGGTCTCCCGCGAGGTGAAGCGCGACGACACGGTGATCGACGTGGGGGGCGTGCAGATCGGCGGCAAGCCCATCGTGGTGATGGCCGGGCCCTGCTCGGTGGAGAACGAGAACCAGATCCTCACCGCGGCGCGCGGCGTGGCCGAAGCGGGCGCGTCGATGCTGCGCGGCGGCGCCTTCAAGCCGCGCACGAGCCCGTACGAGTTCCAGGGCCTGCGCTTCGAGGGCCTGGAGCTGCTGGCGAAGGCGCGCGCGGAGACGGGCCTCAAGGTGATCACCGAGGCCAAGGACACCGCCACGCTCGCCCGCGTCGCCGAGACGAGCGACATCGTGCAGATCGGCGCGCGCAACATGCAGAACTTCTCGCTGCTCGAGGCCGTGGGCGATCTGCGCAAGCCGGTCATGCTCAAGCGCGGCAACGCGGCCACCATCAAGGAGCTGCTGATGGCGGCGGAGTACATCGTCTCGCGCGGCAACAAGCAGGTGATGCTCTGCGAGCGCGGCATCCGCACGATCGAGACCATGACGCGCAACACGCTCGACCTGAACGCGATCCCGATGCTCAAGATGCGCTCGCACCTGCCGGTGATCGTCGATCCGTCGCACGGCATCGGCATCCGCAACGCGGTCGGTCCGATGGCGCGCGCGGCGATCGCTGCGGGCGCGGACGGGCTCATCATCGAGGTGCATCCGGATCCGGATCGCGCGCTCTCGGACGGCATGCAGTCGCTGACGCTGCCGGGCTTCGCGCAGGTGATGAAGGAGCTCTCGGCCATCGCGGCGGCCATGGGTCGCAGCATCCACTCGCTGGTCAAGTAGGAGCACACGCACGTGCGCGCGCGCATCCATCCGCTCGATCGTCCGCTCCAGTCGCCCACTGCGCTTCGCGTGCCGGGCGACAAGAGCATCTCGCATCGCTCCCTGATGATGGCCGCGCTGGCGAAGGGGGAGAGCCGCATCGCGGGCCTCGCGGGCGGCGCGGATGTGCGCTCGACCGCGCGCGTCCTGGCGCAGCTCGGGATTCCGCTCTTGCGTGGTGACGGCACACCGTGGATGCCGGGGCCGCGCTCGGAGCTCTCGGGCGACTTCGGCGACGAGCCGACCTTCATGGGGCCGCAGCGTCCACAGGGGAGCGCGAAGCTTCCGGCGCGCGATCCCGACATGGGGCCCGACGACGCGATCGTGTTCGGGCAGGGCCTCGATGGCCTGCGCGCGCCCACCGGTCCGCTCGACTGCGGCAACAGCGGGACCACGCTGCGCCTGATGATGGGCATCCTCGCGGGCGCGGGGATCGAGGCGACGCTCATCGGCGATCAGTCGCTCTCTCGGCGGCCGATGGAGCGCGTGGCCAAGCCGCTTCGGCTGCTCGGCGCGGAGATCGAGTGCAGCGACAAGGGCCGTCCGCCGGTGCGCGTGCACGGCGGCAAGAAGCTGCGCGGCGCCGCCGTGAAGAGCGAGCTGTCCTCGGCGCAGGTGAAGAGCGCGGTGCTGCTCGCGGGCCTGTTCGCCGAGGGGCAGACGAGCTTCGAAGAGCCGATGCGCTCCCGCGATCACACCGAGCGGTTCTTCTCGCTGTGCGGGATTCCGCTCGAGCGCGCGGGACACGCGAACGTGCTCACGGGCCCGGTGCAGCCTCAGGCGTTCGCGCTCGATGTGCCGGGCGATCTCTCGTCGGCAGCGTTCCTGCTCGCGGCCGTGCTCGCGTCGCCGCAGGGCAGCAAGCTCGAGCTCGCGCACGTGGGCGTGAATCCGACGCGCGCGGGCTTCCTCGATGCGCTGGCGGCGTTCGGCGCCAAGAGCAAGCTCTCGATCGGCGGCGGCTCGACGGGTCCGCTCGGTGCGGGCGGCCAGCCTCTTCCGGGCGCGGGTGCGTTCGCGGGCGGCGGTGAGCCTGTGGGCGCGTTGTCGATCGAAGCGCAGCCGCTGCGCGGTGCGGAGCTCGATGAAGCGCTGGTGCTGCGCGCGATCGACGAGGTGCCGATGCTGTCCGTGCTGGGCGCGCTCGCAGAGGGCCGCACGACGATCCGCGGTGCGTCGGAGCTGCGCGTGAAGGAGTCCGATCGTCTGGCGCAGATGGCGATGGGCCTGCGCGCGATGGGCGCCACGGTCGAGGAATTGCCCGACGGCCTCATCATCGACGGCGTCGGCCCTGGCAAGAAGCTGCACGGCGCCACCATCGACTCCGCGCACGACCACCGCATCGCGCTCGCGTTCTCGATCGCCGCGCTCGCCGCCGACAGCCCGACCACCATCAGCGGCGCCGAGTGGGCGGACGTGTCGTATCCGGGGTTCTTCTCGCTGCTCGGCCGGCTCGGCGCGCGCGTGGAACTCATCCCGTGAGGAAGCTCTTCTGCCTGCTCGGGGATCCGGTGGCGCACGCGCGCTCGCCGGCGATCCACGCGCGGGCGTTCGCGCGGCTCGGGGTGGACGCGGTGTACGCGCCGTGCCACGTGCCGCACGCGAAGCTCGACGCGGCGATGGCGGGCCTGGAGGCGCTCGGTGTGGCGGGCTTCAATGTAACCGTGCCGCACAAGCGCGAGGTGGCGCAGCGGCTGCAGCAGCTCGCGCCCACCGCGCAGCGCTCGGGCTCGGTGAACTGCGGCGTGCGCACGGACGCGGGCTTCGTGGGTCACGACACCGACGGAGTGGGGCTGCTTCGAGCGCTCGGTGCACACGGCGTGCAAGTGAAGGGCGCGCAAGCTGTGGTGCTCGGCGCAGGCGGCTCAGGCGCTGCTTGTGTCGCGGCGCTCACTGGCGCGGGCGCGCGCGTGACCTTGCTCAACCGCACGCTGGAGACCGCGCAGGCCATCGCGCAGACGCACGGCGCTCGCGCGGGCAGGCTGCCCGGTGAGGCGCGTGGCATCGAGGGTGACGAGGCCGCCGCTGCGCTCGGCCAGGCCGCGCTCGTCGTACACTGCACGACCGTGGGCATGAAGACGGGTGAGGTCCTCGTTGATCCCAAGCTGCTCTCGCGCGAGGCGTGCGTGGTCGATCTCGTCTACGTGGGCGCGCCGGCCTCCCCGCTGGGTGACACAGAGCTGCTCGTGCGATCGCGCGCGCGCGGCCTCGTGGTCGTCGACGGGCTCGAAGTCCTCGTGCACCAGGCTGCCGCGGCGCTCGAGCTCTGGCTCTCGCGTGACGAAGGTTCGCTGAACCATCTCCTTCCCGAACTGCGCGCCGCTGCGCTGGAGGCCTGAGTGGAGCGGCTTCGATTCCTCACCGCTGGCGAGTCGCACGGGCCGGCGCTGGTGGCGATCCTCGATGGCCTGCCAGCGGGCCTCACGCTGACGCTGGAGCACTTCGCGCGCGATCTGCAGCGGCGCAAGCTCGGCTACGGCCGCGGCGGGCGCATGTCGATCGAGCCGGAGACGCCGCAGATCCTCGCGGGCGTGCGGCACGGCAAGACGCTGGGAAGTCCGCTGGCGGTGCTGATCGAGAACGTGGATCACCTGCGCGCGTGGTCCACGCGCATGGCGGTCGGTCCCGTCGACGACGCGGAGGCGCGCGGCAAGGAAGTGTCGCTGCCGCGTCCGGGGCACGCGGATCTCGCGGGCGCGATCAAGTTCGGTCACCGCGATCTGCGCAACTCGCTGGAGCGCGCGTCTGCGCGTGAGACGGCGATGCGGGTGGCGCTGGGCGCGGCCGCGCGGCGTTTGCTCGATGCGCTCGACATCCGCGTGGGCTCGTTCGTGCGCTCGATCGGGGACGCGCACGCGCAGCCGCTGACGACCCTGTCCGCGGAGCTGCAGGCGCTGGCCGAGGACGACGCGCAGGCGCTCGCCGAGGTCGCGGATGCGTCGGAGATCCGCGCGCTGGACGCCGAGTCCTCGACGAAGCTGTGCGCGGTGGTCGATGCGGCGCGCAGCAAGCGTGACACGGTCGGCGGCACGTTCGAGGTGCGCGTCACGGGATTGCCCGCGGGCCTCGGGAGCTACACGCAGAACGATCTGAAGCTCGACGGCAAGCTCGCGCGCGCGCTGGCGTGCATCCACGCGATCAAGGCAGTCGAGCTCGGCGACGGCTGGGAAGCGACGGAGAAGTTCGGCTCCGAGGTCCACGACTCCCTCTTGCGCGAAGGCGGGCGCATCACGCGGCCGACCAACCGCGCCGGCGGCCTCGAGGGCGGCGTGACCAACGGCGAGACGCTGATCGTCCGCGCGGCGATGAAGCCGATCGCGACCGTGCCCGCGGCGCTGCCCTCGGTCGACCTGCGCACGGGCGAGACCGACAAGGCGCACGTCGAGCGCAGCGACACCTGCGCGGTGCCCGCGGCAGCGGTGATCGGCGAGGCGATGGTCGCGCTCACTGTCGCCGACGCGCTGCTCACCAAGCTCGGCGGTGATTCGCTCGAGGAGCTCCAGGCCGCGCTGGTCCTGGCCTGGCGGCGATCGCGCGTCTTGCCCTCGCACCTCTTCCTGTGTGGCCTGTCGGGCGCGGGCAAGTCCACCGTAGGCCCGCTCGTCGCCCAGGCGCTCGGCCTTCCGTTCGCGGATGTCGACGCGGAGATCGAGCGCGAGTCCGGCAAGCGCGTGGCTGAGATCTTCGCGGGTGAGGGCGAAGCGGCCTTCCGTGCGCGCGAGGCGGCGGCGGTGCGGACGTTGTCGCGTGGGCCGCGGCAGGTGATCGCGCTCGGCGGCGGCGCGCTGGGCTCGCGCGCGGTGCGGCTCGCGGTACGTCGCACGGGACACCTGGTGTGGCTCGCGGCGAGCGTCGCCGATTGTCTGACGCGCTTGTCGGACCCAGGCGTTCCGGTGCGTCCGCTGCTGACTGGCGACGCGCAAGCCAGGCTCACCGCGCTCGCCGAGGCCCGCGAGCCGCTCTACGCCTCGCTCGCCGACGCGCGTGTCCACGCGGGGTTCGCGCCAGACCAGGTCAAGACGCTGGTGCTCGACGCCGTGCAGCGGCTGGAGGACGAGCGTGCCTGGGCCTGAGCGGATCGAGGTCACGTTCAATTCCGGTGCGCGCACGCGCTGCGTGATCGAGAGCGGCGCGCTCGAGCGCTTGCCTGAGCTCTGTGCAGAAGTCGGCCTGTCGGGCACGGCGGGCTTCCTCTGCGACGCCAGGCTCGTCTTCGCGCAGGGCCCGTTGGTGAAGGCGCTCGGCGACCGATTTGGCGGGGTCCTGGCGCGGCCGGTCTCCGAGAAGCACAAGTCGCTCGCTGAGGTGGAGGCCATGTGCGAGACGCTCAACGCGCGCGGCGTGATGCGCGATGGCTTCGTGGTCGCGCTCGGCGGCGGCGTGCTGACGGATCTCGCGGGCCTCGCAGCGGCGCTGCACTTGCGCGGCGTACCTTGGGTATCTGGACCCACCACGCTACTCGCGCAGGTCGACGCGGGGCTCGGCGGCAAGACGGGCGCGAACCTGCGCGCAGGAAAGAACCTCGTGGGCGCCTTCCACCAGCCAACGCTCGTGGTCTGCGATCCGCGCGTCTTGAAGACCCTGCCCGAGCGCGAACGCTGGAGCGGCCTCGCCGAGGTGGTGAAGTGCGCGCTGCTCGCGCCGCAGCAGGACGCACTTGGTGAAGCGCTGCTGACGCGCTGTGAGCGCGATCTCGAGGCCGCCGCGCGTGGTGACGAAGCTGCGCTGTCAGGGCTCATCTTTGGCGCGGTGAAGCTCAAGGCCACGGTGGTCTCAGGCGACGAGCGCGAAGGTGACGGTCCGCTCGCGCCGGGTCAGCTCCCGCGCGCCGCGCTCAACCTCGGTCACACCGTCGGTCACGCCCTGGAGACGGCCACGCACTACGAGCGCTTCACGCACGGCGAGGCCGTGGCGCTGGGGCTGCGCTCGGCCATCGAGCTCTCCCGACTTCGTGGACATGTCCACGATTCCGACGCCGCGCGCATGCAGACGCTGGTGCGCAGGCTGCAAGTCCTCGCGCCCAACAAGCTGACGCCGCTCGAGCGCGAGGCCGCGCTGGTGGCCATGCAGAAGGACAAGAAGGCGCGCGCGGGCCAGGTGCGCTTCGTGCTGCTCAACAGCTCGGGCGGCGTGGTGGTGGAGCGGGTCGAGGCGGCCGACTGCGGGCGTGCGCTCGACGCGGCGCTCGATTAGAGACAGGGCATGAACATCCTCTTGCTCAACGGCCCCAACCTGAACCTGCTCGGCGAGCGCGAGCCCGAGATCTACGGGCACACCACGCTCAAGCAATTGGAGCAGCTCGTGGCCGTGCACGCCACCGAGCGCGGCGCGAGCCTGCGCGTGTTCCAGTCGAACCACGAGGGCGCCCTCCTCGACAAGCTGCACGAGGTCCGCAACTGGGCGCAGGGCTGCGTGTTCAACCCGGGCGCGTACACGCACTATGCGTGGAGCCTGCGCGACGCCGTCGTTTCGATCCCCAAGGTCAAGGTCGTCGAGGTGCACATCAGCGAGCCCAAGTCGCGCGAGGCGTTCCGGCACGTGTCGGTGCTCGATGGCGTCGCCGCGCATCGCATCGCGGGCAAAGGGATCGCGGGCTACCTCGAGGCGATCGAGTGGCTGGTGCAGCACAAGTAGCTGCGTTTGCGCCGCGCGGAGCGAGGTGTCCCTCCGCGCCCGGACGTGCCGATGGCGGCTACGCCTGGCCGAGCGCCGCTCGCAGCTCGCGCACGAGCGAGGCCGCCGCGTCGATGCCGCGCTCATGATGTGCCCGAACCAACGCGCTGCCGACGACGATGCCATCGGTGAGCGGCGCGAGCGCCCGCACTTGCTCCGCGCGCGACACACCGAAGCCCACCGCGACAGGCACTTTGCTCAGAGAGCGCAGCTCTGCGAGGCGCGGGCCCAGCTCAGGCGGCAGCTCGGCGCGCGCGCCGGTCACGCCGTTGACGGACACCGTGTAGACGAAGCCTTGCGCGCTCGCGGTGATCGCGCGCAGCCGCGCACCCTCCGTGGTCGGCGCGGCGAGCGGGACGAGCGCGAGGCCCTCCTGCTCCATCTGCGCGCGCAGCTCACCAGCCTCCTCGAGCGGCAGATCCGGGATGATCGCGCCGCAGAGCCCAGCGGCTGCGGCCTCCCTGGCGAACCGCGCGTAGCCGAGGTTCAGGATCGGGTTCAGGTAGCCCATCGCCACCATCGGCGCGCGCAGCGACTTGTGCTGCGCCGCGAGCGCGATCACCTGCGCCAGCGTCGTCTTCATCTTGAGCGCGCGCATGGCGGCCTCTTGCAGCACGGGGCCATCTGCGATCGGATCCGAGAACGGGATCCCGAGCTCGATCACATCCGCGCCCGCCGCGTCGACTGCAGCGAGCAGCGCACCCGTGGCCTCGAGCGACGGATCGCCCGCCATCACGTAGCAGACGAGCGCGGCGCGCTTCTCCGCGCGCGCAGCCGCGAACGCCTGCGACAGCCGCTCGGCACCCGTGGCGCTCATCGCGCACCTCCCGGATAGAGCGCCTCGAGCACGGTGTTCAGGTCCTTGTCGCCGCGCCCGCTCAGGTTCACCGCGATGACCTTGCCCTTCTCGCGCAGCTCGCGCGGGAGCTTGGCCAGCGCCGCGATCGCGTGGGCGCTCTCCAGCGCGCAGAGGATCCCCTCGCTCCGCGCGAGCTTCTGGAACGCCTCCAGCGCCTCCGTGTCCGTGGCCGAGAGCGGCGTGAGGCGGCCCGTGTGCCGCAGATGCGAGAGCTCCGGCCCGACGCCCGGATAGTCCAGGCCCGCGCTGATCGAGTGCGCCTCCGCGACCTGGCCGTCTGCGTCCTGGAGCAAGTAGCTCATCGCGCCGTGCAGCACTCCGGGCCTCCCGTGGCCGAGCGACGCGCCGTGCTTGCCGGTCTCGATGCCGTGACCCGCGGCCTCCACGCCGAAGATCGCGACCGACGGCTCGCGCACGAAGCGATGGAAGGCGCCGATCGCATTCGAGCCGCCGCCGACACACGCGATCACCGCGTCAGGGAGGCGCCCCTCTTGCTCCTCCATCTGCAGCGCGATCTCCTCGCCGATCACCTTCTGCAGCTCGCGCACGAGCAGCGGATACGGATGCGGGCCCGCGGCGCTGCCGAGGCAGTAGTACGTGCTGCGCACGTTCGAGACCCAGTCGCGCAGCGCCTCGTTCATCGCGTCCTTGAGCGTGCGCGAGCCCGACTCCACCGGGCGCACCTCGGCGCCGAGCAGCTTCATGCGGCCGACGTTCGGCGCCTGTCGCCGCACGTCTTCGGCGCCCATGTACACGATGCACTCGAGGCCCAGGAGCGCCGCCACCGTCGCGCTCGCCACGCCGTGCTGGCCCGCGCCCGTCTCGGCGATCATGCGCTTCTTGCCCATGCGCCGCGCGAGCAGGCCCTGGCCGAGCGTGTTGTTGAGCTTGTGCGCGCCCGTGTGCAAGAGGTCCTCGCGCTTCAAGAACACGCGCGCCTGGATGCCGAACGCCTGCGCGAGACGATCGGCGCGAAAGAGCGGCGTGGGACGGCCCGCGTACTCGCTGAGCAGACGGGCGAGCTCCAGGCGAAACGCGGGATCGTTGCGCGCGCTGCGGAAGGCGGCCTCGAGCTCCTCGAGCGCGGGCATCAGCGTCTCGGGCACGAAGCGTCCGCCGAAGTCGCCGAAGCGGCCGCGCGCGTCCGGCAGATCGCCGGGCGGGGAGATGAAGAGGGGGACGCGGTTGGACAGGCTCATCTCATGCTCCTTCACTGTTCACGCTGCGCGCGGCGGTGACGAACGCACGCGCCTCGGTGGGGTCCTTGAAGCCGTCGGCGCCCTCGATGCCGCTCGCGACGTCGACGCCGTCGGGCCGCGCGGTGCGGATGGCTTGGGCGACATTGCGAGACGTGAGGCCGCCCGCGAGGAACAATTCGCCGCGGAAGTGTTCGCGTGCACGCGTCACGAGCGTCCAGTCGAACGACGTCCCCGAGCCGCCGCCCTGCGGGCCGTCGAGGAGCACGCGATCGAAATCAGACAAGGCGGCGACCGCAGAGAGGGAATCGGCGTCGCGCACGTGCACCGCGGCGATGAGCTTCACCGAGGGGCCCAGGGCCGCACGCAGGTCGCGCGCGATCGAGGGCGGACGCACACCGTGCAGTTGCAGCGCGGACAGGCGCGAGCTGCGCTGCGCAGACACGAGCTCGTCGAGGGTCGCGTCCTTGAACACGCCCACGAGCGGAATGTGCGCGGGCAGCGCATCGCGGATCGCAGAGCCTTCCGTGTGCGTGATCTTGCGCTTGCTCGACGGCGCGAAGATCACGCCGAGCTCATCCGCGCCCGCCTCGGCACACAGGAGCGCGTCGGCCACGCGCCGCACGCCACACAGCTTCACGCGCACGGACATCTCAGGCGCCCTTCGTGAGCGCGTTCACCAGCGTCCGCGTCGCGCTCTCCGGATCCGTCGCCGTCGACAGCGCCTCGCCCACGAGGAACGCCTGCGCGCCGTTCAATGCGAAGCCGCGCACGTCATCCGGCGTGCGCACGCCGCTCTCGGCCACCAAGGTCCACGGCCCCGCGCACAGCGGCGCCACGCGCGCGAATGTCCCGGAGTCCACGACCAGCGTCTTCAAGCTGCGCGCGTTGATCCCGAGCAACTCCGGCTCGGCCGCGCGTGCGCTCTCGACCTCGGAGTCATCGTGCACTTCGATCAGCACCGTCAGCGACAGCTCGCGGGCGAGTTCGCGCAGGTCTCGCAGGCGCTTGGGCTCGAGCGCAGCGGCGATGAGCAAGACCGCGTCCGCGCCGTGCACGCGCGCTTCATGCAACTGGTACGGCGTGACGATGAAGTCCTTGCGCAGCACCGGGATCGCCGTGGCCGCGCGGGCCGCGACGAGATCGACGAGCGAGCCGCCGAAGTGCACGCCATCCGTGAGCACGGACAGACAAGCCGCGCCGCCGCGCTCGTAAGCCGCGGCGAGCGTCGCCGGATGGAGATCCGGATTGAGGTCGCCCTTGCTCGGCGACTTGCGCTTCACCTCGGCGATGAGCGCGCTGCCCCTGGCCGCTGCGCCCTTCAGTGCCTGCGCGAACGGCCGCACCGGGCCCGCGTCGCGTGCGCGCGCGATGATCTCCGGCAGCGGCGTCATCGTCGCCCGCACAGCCAATTGCTGCAGCGCTGCGCCCACGAGCGCGTCGAGGTGCGTGCCCTTCATGACGCCGACCCTTCCGCGAGCTTCTTCTGCTTGGAGATCGCGACCAGCCGCTCCTGCCGGTCCAGCGCCGCGCCGGAATCGATCGCCTTGCGCGCGAGCTCGAGGCCCTCGCGCAGGGCCTCACAGAGGCCCGCAGCAGCGAGCGCAGCGCCCGCGTTCAGCACCACTGCGTCACGCCGCGGGCCGTTCTCGCCGCGCAGCACCGCGCGCAAGATGTCCGCGTTCGTCTTGGCGTCCCCGCCGCGCAGGGCCTCGATCGGCGCGCGCGACAAGCCCAATTGCTCCGGCACCACCTCGAACTCGCGCACGCTCCCGTCGCGCACCTCGCACACGCGCGTCGAGCCCGCGAGCGTCAGCTCATCGAGGCCGCTCCCGTGCACCACGAACGCGCGATCGCACCCGAGCTCCACCAGCGTGCGCGCCACCACCGGCACCAGCGCGTGCGCGTAGACGCCCATGACCTGCCTGCGCGCGCCCGCCGGATTCACCAGCGGTCCGAGCAGATTGAACACCGTGCGCAGGCCCAGCATCTTGCGCACCGGCGCCACGTGCCGCGTGGCCGCGTGGTGCCGCGGCGCGAAGAGAAAGCCGATGCCGACCTCTTCGATGCACGCACCCACGTTCGCCGGCGTCAGCTCCAGCTCCACGCCGAGCGCCGCCAGCACATCCGCCGAGCCGCACTGCGAGCTCACCGCGCGGTTGCCGTGCTTGGCCACGAACGCGCCACCCGCCGCCGCCACGAACGCCGCGGTCGTCGAGATGTTGAACGTGTGCGCGCCATCGCCGCCCGTGCCGCAGGTGTCGATGAGCCGCTCGCGCGCGGTGTCGTTCACGTCCACGCGCTGGGCCCGCCTGCGCAACGCCTGCGCGGCGCCCACGATCTCGTCGATCGTCTCGCCCTTCATGCGCAGCGCCACGAGCAGCGCCGCCATCTGCGCTTCTGTTGCCTGGCCTTCGAGCATCGCGTCGATCGCGCCCGCGGCGAGCTCCCGCGAGAGGTGCGTTCCCTCGACCGCCGTGCGAATCGCCTCGGCGATCATCGCGCGCCCACTTTGCCGCTGCGCACGCGCAGGAAGTTACCCAGGAGTAGCTGGCCGTCCGGCGTAAGGATCGACTCGGGATGGAACTGCAGCCCGAACAGCGGCAGCGTGGCGTGACGCAGCGCCATCACCACGCCATCGCTCGTGCGCGCCGACACCTTCAGCTCCTTGGGCAGCGACTTCTCCTCCACGATGAGCGAGTGGTAGCGGCCGACTTCGAGCGTCTTCGCCGCGCCTTCAAACAGCGCGCTCTTGTCGTGCGTGATCGCGCTCGCCTTGCCGTGCACGGGCGCCTTCGCGCGGATGACCTTCGCGCCCAGCGCAGCGCCGAGGCTCTGGTGCCCGAGGCACACGCCCAGCGTGGGGATCGCGAGCGGCTTCTGGCCGTCCTTGCCCGCGAGCCTGCGCAAGAGCGGCACGCACACCCCGGCCTCCGCGGGCGTACACGGTCCCGGAGAGAGCACGATGCGCTGCGGCTTCTTCTTCACGATCTCGTCCACCGTGAGCGCGTCGTTGCGCACCACTTCGCACTCCGCGCCCAGCTCGCCCAGCCGCTGCACGAGGTTGAACGTGAACGAATCGTAGTTGTCGATGAGCAGGATCTGCTTGGCGCTCATCGCAGCGCTCCTTCGCGCTCGACGAAGGGAACGCTCTCATCTTGCGCCTTCGACGCGCCGAGCGCCGCCGAGACTGCCGCGCGCGCCTTCGTCTCCACTTCGCGCCACTCGAAGGCCGGATTCGAATCCGCGACGATGCCCGCGCCCGCGTGCGCGAAGAGCCGGCCCTGCGAGCGGTACAGCGTGCGGATGGCGATGGCGAGCTGCATCTCGCCCGCGGCCGAGAACCAACCGACCGCGCCGCCGTAGGGCCCACGCGCGACGGGCTCGAGCTCGTCGATGACCTCGCAGGCGCGGATCTTCGGTGCACCCGAGAGTGTCCCGGCAGGGAACGCAGCCGCGAAGGCATCGACCGCAGTGAGCCCCGGCTTGAGCGCGCCGCTCACCTGGCTCGTCAGGTGGATCACGTGGCTGTAGCGCTCGATCTCCATCAGCCGCTCGAGGCGCACCGAGCCGATCGCCGACACGCGGCCCACGTCGTTGCGTCCGAGATCGACCAGCATCACGTGCTCGGCCCGCTCCTTCGGGTCCGCGAGCAGCTCTTCTTCGAGCGCGCGATCCTCCTCGGGCGTCTTGCCGCGCCGCCTTGTGCCCGCGATCGGACGAACGGTCACTCGGCCGTTCATCACCTCGACGAGCAGCTCCGGCGACGCGCCGAACAATTCGCGTCCGCCGAGCCGCAGATAGAAGTGGAACGGCGCCGGCGAGGCCGCGCGCAGCGTGCGGTAGAGGGAAAAGCCATCGCAGTCCGGCAGCTCGAAGCGCTGCGAGAGCACCACCTGGAACAGATCGCCCGCGCGGATGTAGTCGAGGGCGCGCTTCACGTTCTTCTCGAACACCGCGCGTCCGCCGCCCATCGGAGCCGGCACGAAGCGCGAGCCCGCGAGCATCGCCTGCTGCGGCAACGCGTGTGCGGCCGGCATGCGCAGAGGCAGCGGCCACCCTTGCGCGCCCGAGAGCACGCTCAGCACGCGATCGGCCAGACGCTGCGCGCGCGCCTTCGCGTCGGCCTCATCGGGACCAAGCCCGATCGCCCAAGCGCGTCCCTGGCGGTGATCGAACGCGACCAGCTCGCGCGCGACGATCAAGTCCGCATCCGGGAACAAGGGATCGGGCCCCAACCGCTGCGGCAGCTTCTCGCTCCAGCGCGCCGCGGGCCAGCCGAGATAGCCCACGAGCCCGCCGCACAAGGGCGGCAGATCGGGGCGTGGCTCGGTCTGCAGCACCGACAGCGCGTGCCGCAGCGTCTCGAGAGGCGGCTTGTCGCCCGGCCCGGGGGAGCCGCCGAACGTGAGCCGTTCGCTCGGGCCCATCCCCGCGCCGACATAGCTGTAGCGGCCGAGCGCTCCCTCGAAGAGGAACGCGTCACCGCCAGGCGAGAAGCTGTCGAGGAGACAGAAGACGCCGAAAGGCGTCAGCAGATCACCGGGGAGCTCAACCGCGTGAGTGCGGCTCCCAAAGACCACTCCGCTGCAAGGGCGCTGTGCGCATGCGGGCACCATAACGGGATCGCGCTCGCACGCGCAAATGGATCGTGCGCCGCCCTCTGTGGGATAGAACCGTGGACACATGGCATCGCCTGCACGACGCATCGCCGCCGACGTCCTCCTGCGTGTGGAGCAGGGCGGCGCCTTCGCCAACCTCGCCCTCGATGGTGCGCTGCGCGCCGCGGGTGTGCTGGAGCCGCGCGAGGCCGCGCTGGCGACGGAGCTGGTGTACGGCACGCTGCGCTGGCGGCTCGCGCTGGAGCGCGCGCTGGCCAAGCACGGCGATCGCGCGGTGGACACGCTCGATGCTCCCGTGCGTACGGCGCTGCTCATCGGCGCGTTCGAGCTCGTGTTCCATCCGCGTGTGCCCGAGCGCGCCGCGGTGAACGAGGCCGTCGAGCTGGCGAAGGATCTGAAGGCGCAGAAGGCCTCGGGCTACGTGAACGCCGTGCTGCGGCGGCTCGCGAGCAAGCGTGAACTGCCCGCGCCGCCCGACGTGCAGGTGGATCCCGCGGGACACCTCGCGGCGATCTCGGCGCACCCGCGCTGGCTCTGCGAGCGGTGGATCGCGTGGCTCGGCTTCGAGGAGGCGAAGCTGTTGTGCCTCGCCAATCAGGTGCAGGCGCGCGCGAGCGTGCGCGTGAATCGGCGCCGGGCCACGATCGCGCAAGCCCAACAAGCGCTCTTCGAATCCGGTCTCCAGTGCGAGCCGGGCCTGCTCTCGCCCGATGCGCTCATCCTTCAAGAAGGCTCGCCGCCCGCGCTCGATCTCGAGGGCCACACGCAGGGCCTCTTCCAAGCGCAAGACGAGGCCGCGCAGCTTGTGTCGCTCTTCGCCGCGCCCACCGAGGGCATGAAGGTCCTCGACGCCTGCGCCGCGCCCGGCGGCAAGTCGTGCCACCTCGCAGAGCTCGTCGGGCCCACGGGCAGCGTGCTGGCGCTCGATCTGCACGCGCGCAAGGCCAAGGGCATCGAGGAGGCCGCGCGCCGCCTGGGTCACGCCAATCTCACCGCACGCGCCGCGGATGCGTCGCTGCCGCTGCCCGATCTCGCGCACGAAGCGTTCGATCTCCTGCTCCTCGACGCGCCCTGCTCGGGCCTCGGCACGCTGCGCCGGCATCCCGAGGTGCGCCTCAAGCGCACCAGCGAAGACATCGATCGCCTCTCGAATCTGCAGCGCCGCCTGCTCGACAACCTCGCCGCGTACGTGAAGCCGGGTGGCGTGCTCGTGTACGCGCTCTGCACGCTCACCGCCGAAGAGTGCGACGAGGTCCCGCGCCGCTTCCTCGAAGCGCACCCCGAGTTCACGCCAGAAGCCCCGCCCGCGCACTGGGCCCACGACGACGCCGCCGCGCACCAGCTCGACGGCGCCCGCCTGCGCACGCTTCCCTCGCACGCCAAGACCGATGGATTCTTCGCGCTGCGCCTGCGCAAGAAAGCGAACACGCCATGACCTCCCCGCTGCTCATCGCGCCGTCCTTGCTCTCGTGCGATCTCTCGCGCATCGGCGACGAGATCCGCGCGGTCGAGGCCGCGGGCGCCGACTGGATCCACGTCGACGTGATGGACGGCCGCTTCGTGCCCAACATCACCTGGGGCCCGCCGGTCGTGGCCGCGATGAAGAAGGCCGCGACGAAGCCGCTCGATTGCCACCTGATGATCGTCGAGCCCGAGAAGTACGTGGACGCGTTCGCGCAGGCCGGCGCCGCGTCGATCAGCGTGCACGTCGAGGCGTCCACGCACTTGCACCGCACGCTGCAGCACATCCGCTCGCTCGGGGTGTCGCCTGGCATCGTGCTCAATCCGCACACGCCCGAGACCGCGATCGAATACGTGCTCGAGCAGGCCGACTTCGTCTTGATCATGACGGTGAACCCGGGCTTCGGCGGGCAGAAGTTCATCGAGTCCGGCCTGCCGAAGCTCGAGCGCCTCGCCGCGCTGATCCCCAAGCAGGGCCGGAGGACCCGCCTCGAAGTCGACGGCGGCGTCACCAAGGACACCGCGCCGCGCGTCATCTCCGCGGGCGCATCCATCCTCGTCGCGGGCACCGCCGTGTTCGGCCGCCCAGACTATGCGCAGGCCATCCGCGACCTGCGCGGGAGCCACGCATGAGCTTGCGTCAGATGGTGCTGTTCGTCGGTCACGGGGAGCTCAAGTACACCTTCAGCAAGGACTCCTCGACGTTCCGGTTCCTGTTCGGAATGGGTCGCTTCTTCGAGCACAACTTGAAGCCGAAGAAGATCCTCGTCATCAGCGCGCACGCGGGCTCGGATCCGATCCGCGCCACCACGGCGGCGCATCCGCAGACGATCCACGACCACCCGTACTCGGACTTCTACGGCCTGCGCTACGCCTCCCCGGGCGATCCGCAGTTCGCCGAGCGTGTGCTCCGCATGCTCTCCGACAAGGGCTTCGCCACGCAGGGCGATCCCGACATCGGCTACGACTCGGGCGCGTGGGTGGCCGCGCTCCCGCTCTTCCCCAAGATGGACGTGCCGATGGTGCAGTTGTCCCTGCACGGTTCGAAGGACCCGCAGAAGCACGTCGAGATCGGCCAGGCCCTCGCGCCCCTGCGCGACGAGCAGGTCCTCATTCTGTGCAGCGGCGGCTGCGTGTCGAACCCGGTCGAATTCGAGAACGCCGAGCGCGCGCACCAGTCGCTCGACGCGCCGCCGCCGTGGTCGCGCGAGTTCTTCCAGTGGACGAGCCAGCAGCTCTCACTCGTGGGCGACGAGCGCACACGCGCGCTGGCCGCGTACCGCATGCATCCAGTGGCGCATCGCGCGCAGCCGACGGGCGAGCACTTCCTGCCCTTGCTCGTGGCCGCGGGCGCCGCGGGGCCAGATCGCGGCGTGCTCATCCACTCCGCGTACCAGCACAACTACTCGACGGGCACGTGGAGCTTCGAGGACATCCGGAAGTAACTAGGGCACGTCTCCCAAATCGGCACCACACCCACCCGGACCAAGAGCGGCCCCGGGGCGCAGGGAGAGATTGCGCCGACTTGAGCGCGCGGCAGCACCCAGCGTTGAACGAAGCGCCCAGCACCTCGCGGAGGCGAGGTGCCGGTCGTGCCGCTGGCCTCCAGGAGGCGCAACTCTCCCTGCGTCCCGGGGACGCGGAGCCTAGTGCACGGCGACGGAGGGCTTGGTCGCGATGAGCGCAAAGAACTGCCGCGGCGAGAGCCCCATCGTGCGCTCGAGCAGCGGCGTCCACTGCAAGCCGAACACCTGCGTCAGATCGAGCTTCCCCGCGCACAGCTCGTCCAGCTCCTTGCGCAGCCACGCCCGCTTCGTCAGCGCCAGCCCGTGGTCCTTGAACAGCGCGCGCAGGCCCGCGTAGCTCGACCGCGTCGTCGAGAGCGCGAGGTCATTTCCGTCGAGCATCAGAAGGTCCGGCACCGACTGCACGCGCGCCTTGAGGCCCTGCTTCTCCGCCTCGGCCTTGAGGTCGTCGAAACGGATGGACCACTCGTCGTGATCCAAGTGATCGCTCTGGATCGGGTTCGCCTTCGGGTCGCCGAACTCGCTGATGTAGAGCACGCCGCCCGGCTTGAGCGCCTTGGCGCACTGGCGCACGAGCTCGAGCGCGCCGGTGTTGATGAAGCGCGGACCCTGCGGCTCTTGCGGCGCCTGGGCAGCGGCCTTCTGGGCTTGCACCTGGGCCACATGCGCGGCGGCCTCGCCGGTCACGCGCGCAGCAGGAGTTCCCGCGGCCGGACCTTGCGCACCCGCGGCCGGGCCCGGCTCGGCACCTTCATCCGCGAACGAACCCTCGTCCGCAAACGCGTGCCCATCATCCACATGCCCGGCCTTCGCGGCCTCCGCGTCCGACTTCCCCGCGCTCGCGATCGCGGCCTCGATCATCGACTCGCGTTCGTCCTTCTGCGCAGGCTGCGCCGGCGGCTGCGGCTTCAGGCTCTCCGGATCGAGCGTCGTCCCGAGGTCGCCCGCCATCTCGTTGCACACGATGAGATCGAACGTGTCGCCCTTCACCGGCAGGTGCAGCGCATCCCCGCGCGTGACCGGCAGGCCCTGCTTCTTCTGCGCCGTGGCCAGCGCCGGCGAGAGGTCCACGTTCACGCTCTCGATGCCCTTCGCGCCGTGCTCCGTGGACGCCGCCAGCGCCTCGCGCAGCGCCTGCCCGACATAGCCGAGCCCGCCGCCCACCTCGAGCACGCGCGCGGTGCGGCCCTCCGCGTTCTTGAGCGCGCCCTTCTGCAAGAGCGCCGCTGCCAGCGCGGCCCCGAACGTGCGGTTGCGCAGAGCAGGGTGCGGCGCGCGGAACAGGTGCGCGAGCGTCGTCTCCGTCTCGTCGAACTGCGCGTCGGGATCGTCGATGACGTCCTTGTGGTACGCGGCCAGATCGCTCGGCGAATGCCCCGGCCCCGGCGCGCCCGCGGCGAACGCGGCGACGTCCTTCACCTCCGGATACGGCATCGTCGAATCCGCGGCCGGATTGAGCCGCACGCCGCCCTCGGAGACCCGCTTGGCCAGGATCTTCAGCGCCGCAAAGTCCGCGCGCGCGAGCCGCAACAGGGGCGCGATCGCGTCCGGCCCCGCGTCCGCGAGCACCTGGCCCAGCGTGCGCTCGCCGTTGCAGCGGTCGAACAGCTTCGAAGTCACTGCGTCGAGCTCGAGCTTCTGCCCATCGCGCCCGTACAAAGTGATCGCCGGCGGATCGTTCTCAGTCGCGCCCGGCTTGCGAAAGAACACGGCCCCACGCGGCACGCGCGGAAAGCCAGAGAGCAGCGCGCTCGTCTCGTCCGGAAACCCACGCGGCGGCGCCGGCAAGAGGAACCGCCGCCCGCGCAGGATGTCCGTGTACTGCTCCGCCAGGTCCTTCGGAATCCCGCCCGGCTCGGTCAGCGCCACCTCGCGCGGATCCTTCGCCTCCGAGAACGCCAGCAGGAGCGCCACCACATCGCGGCTCATCTCGGCGACATCGCCAGTGAGCCCATGCCACACGAACGCCGCATCGCCGCGGGCGTGAAACGAGAGATGACGCGAGAGCACGAGAGCGGGCACGACGCCTCCGAGTTGGGCGCGCGAGCTTATCTCAAGCGCGCCATGCAAGACGTGATGTTGTGCACACGAAAACGGCCCTCGAGGGGCCGCTGTTCGCTCACTCTGTGAACCCGCTCTTGCCGCTACTTCGACTTCGCCGGCTCGCCCGCCACCGACTCCGGCGCCTTGTCGTCGATGAGCAACAGCGCGGCCTTCTTGCCGATGTCGTCCTCGCGCGGCACGAGGCCCGTGATCGCGGACACCAGCCGCTCCATCATCGGATAGAAGCGCATCTTCAAGAGCGGCTCATTCAGCCACCCGACCGTGATCGAGTAGTGGCTCACGTACGGCGCCGTGTGGTGAATCTGGTGGTGGTCGCGCGGCAGGATGAGGTGCCAGCGCTGCAGGAAGTCGATCACCGGCGGGGGCTCGTCCATGTGCGACCACTTGTGGAACTGATTGGTCATCAGCACCCACAAGATGAGCGAGAACGTGAACGCGCCCGCGAAGAAGTTGAACGTGAGCGCCGGCCCCTGCGTCAGCAGCGCCGCCATCACGCCCGGCCCGATGGAGATGAAGCAGTTGTTCCCGTTCGTCTCGATGAAGTCGTGCCGCGTGATCTCCTTCTGATCCACGTGGTGCTCGCGGAACGGGCGAATCAGCGCCTTGCCGATGACCGGCCACTCCGGCGTGCCCCACGTGTCCGCGGCCCAGTGCACGAACCCCGAGACGAAGTCCGCCGCGATGTACCCGAGCATGAACGCCGTCAGCGCCAGCCACGGCCGCTGCATCACGCCCGGCCACAGCTTCCACCCGAGCCACACCATCACGGCGGTGTAGATGACGATGGAAGCGATCTCGAAGCGCCGCACCGCGGGGCTGTAGCCCTCACGGAGCGCGCTCATGTCGCGTTGCTGGATGACGCTCATCTCGAATCCTCGCTGGCGGGCGTGCCGACTGATCTACCCGTGCGCAGAAGCTGTACGCAAGGCGAAGAGACTAGGATTCGTGTGTCACCACGTGGTCAGCGGCTGCGTGACCAGCACGTGGAGCTGCGCGCCGGGCGCGGTCGCGGCGTTCGCCGTGGTGGTCTTGACGAAGAAGCACACCAGCGTCGCCGTCGACTGCACGAAGGCCGTCGAGCGGTACTGGACCTTGGTGTTCGGGCTGCCGACGTTGAAGTCGACATCGCCCGCCATGAACGGCGTGAGCACCGAGCCCGTGTTGCCGCCGCTGAGGTTCGTGGTGCTGGAGGTCACGGTCACCGGGTTCTGGCAGGTGGAATCGCCGCAGAATTCGAGCGTGTGCGTGACGCTCGCGGTCGCGTCCTGCATGCGGCACCAGAGGCCGTGCGTCAGGTCCGCCTGGTAGTTCCCGCTCGTGGGGAAGATGAAGCGCCCGACGATGAGCGACTTGGTGGTGCCGTTGACCGACGAGTCGATGCAGTAGTTGGCGCAGGCCGGGTTCTTGGAGACGATGCTGGCGCAGGTGACGATGCTCTGCGTCGCGGAGACGCACACCTGGCCGCCGCAGACGATGCGCGGGACGCCCTGGGTGTCCGTGCCGAGCGTGCAGCCGTCGAACGGGTTGCCGCGGTAGCTCATCGAGGGCGCGCCGTCCTGGCCGTTGGTGCCGTTGGTTCCGTTCGTGCCCGGCGCGCCGTTCGTGCCGTTGGTGCCATTCGTGCCTGGGACGCCCTGCAGGCCTTGGATGCCCTGGTCGCCCTTGTCGCCCTTCGGGCCCTGCGTGCCGTTGGTACCCGCGGCCCCGGTCGCGCCGGTGTCGCCCTTGGGTCCCTGCGAGCCCGTGAGGCCTGTAGCGCCGGTGTCACCCTTGGGTCCCTGCGAGCCAGTGAGGCCCGTCGCGCCCGTGTCGCCCTTGGGGCCCTGCGAGCCGGTGAGACCGGTCGCGCCCGTGTCGCCCTTCGGACCCTGGATGCCTTGGATGCCCTGCGCGCCATTGGTGCCGTTCGTGCCCGCCGCGCCCGTCGCGCCGGTCTGACCAGTCGCGCCCGTGTCGCCCTTCACGCCCTGGATGCCTTGGATGCCCTGCGTCCCCTGCACGCCCTGGAGCCCCTGCGCGCCCGCCTGCGCGATCAGCACCCACGCGCCATTCGGCGGCGTCAGGCCGGCCGAGACGCCCGCGGTGGCCACGTAGCTCGAGCCGTTGAACGAGACCGCGTCGTCCTTGAGGTAGCTGACCGCGACCGTGTACGGCCCCGTCCAGTTCACGCCGCGCACGCCCTGGATGCCCTGCGCGCCCGTCTGGCCCGTGGCGCCGGTCGCGCCAGTCAGGCCCGTCGCGCCGGTGTCGCCCTTGTCGCCCTTCACGCCTTGGATGCCTTGAATGCCTTGCGCGCCG
>JAFEBC010000759.1 GCA_018266095.1 Deltaproteobacteria bacterium | reverse complement strand
GCCTCCGCGAAGCGCCCCTGCGCCGCCAGCTCCTCGGCGTCCCGCAGCGCCGCGAGCTCCAGCACCGGCTGCGCGCCGGGCGCGCCCTCGTCGTCCTCCAGCTTCACCTGCGGCAAGGACAGCCTGCGCGCGAGCCACACCAGGAGCGCGATCACCACCGCGCCCGCGACCGCCCAGGCCAGCACGGTGAGCACCGATTCGAGCCCCAGCCCGACCAGATAGTCGAGCCAGCGCAGCCCCGTCGTGCGCGTCTCCTCGGCCTCGGGCGGCACCGGCTGCCCCGGCGCCACGCCCGCGTGCGGCAGGTCCGTCTGGTACTTCCCCTGCGCGTAGGTGTGCACGAGCGCGTCGTGCACCCCTGGTTGCGTCGGCGATGTCGGGGCCCCCAACAGCAGCGCCAAAGCGAGCGCGAGCACGCCCGCATCATGGCGACCGCGCGCCTGTGCGTCCAGCGATTCCGTGCCCGGACGCGCAGCCGCGCCTGCGGTCAGTCCGCGCTGATGTCCTTCACGCGCACGTCCATGTCGTGCGGCGCCGTCTCCTCGCCGCCGAAGTACGCGGTGCGCAGGATGGTGCTCGTGGTCAGGCCCTTCCAGCCCAGATCGACCTTTTTCTCGACGTACTGCGCCCCCGCGCGCACGGACATGCCCTGGTCGTTCAGCTTGATCTCGACCGGCACCCACTGCCCCAGCGGCACCTGGAGCATCGGCTGGATCATGCGGTTGCCGTTGTAGTAGCCGTAGAACGAGAGCTGCATCTTGTTCGTCTTCGGATCGAAGGCCCACCCGAGGCGGATCGAGTCCTCGTGGATGCGCACGATGGAGATGCCCATCACCTTGTTGCAGTCGCTCTGATCGCCCGGGTTCGAGGTCGTGTACGCGGTGTTCGCGTCGAACTGCACCTGGAACGAGACGCGCCGGTCGTGGTGCTTGCCGATCTTGGGCAGGTGCGCGCGGAAGCCCTCGCCGCTGGCGTCGTGCTTGCCCTTCTTGAGGCGGAAGTCGGCGTCGTTGAGCTTGGCTGCCTGCACGGCGAGCGGCGCGAGGCAGAGCGTGAGTACGAGCGAGAGGGTGAGCGAGCGCAGCATCGTCAGCGGCCTTTCCGAGAGGGTTCGAGCGGGATCGCGCAGGGCGCGACCCCGAGCGGCGCGCACCTTGGCACGCGCGATCGCGCGGCGACACCGACACCTGCCCGAGCGTAGTTCTGACGGCGTAACAATGCGCCTCGTATTCATGCGCCTGTTCAAGTCCGCGCCCGCGGCGTATCCGGGGGCTCTCTCCAGCCCTGGATCCACACATGCTCCGCCTCGCCCGCCTCGCGTCCTTCACCGCTTTCTGCGCGCTGCTCCTCGCCGCCCTGCCGGCCTCCGCCGAGACCGCCTGCCGCGGCCTCAAGTCGGCGCACTGCTTCTGCAAGATGACCATCGGCAACCACGACGCCGACCAGGCCGGCGAGCAGCTCATCACGCCCCCGAACCTCCAGGGCAAGGACCTGTTCGTCTATACGATCCCCAACAAGTGCTACAACCAGGCCGTCGACGCGGTCGAGCACTCGATGGACAAGGGCTGCTGGAAGGACTGCCGCGACGCGCTCGGCGTCAAGGGCGCCAGGCCCGACCCGGGGATGACCGCGGCCACCCGCAAGGCGCAGGCCTCCTTGCGCGGCCTGGGCTTCTGCGGCGGCTCCGTGTGGGCGCCGACGTGGTTCGCCGCGGGCACCAACAAGTACAAGTCGGACACCGGCAGCGACTGGAAGATGCCGGTCGGCGGCAAGGTGGTCATGCAGAACGGCAAGCCGGTGTGCAAGTAGGGCCCGCATCCATCTGAGTGTCGTACCCCCCTGCTAGTCTTCGCGGCATGGACAACAAGACCCATCCGCACCACGGAGTGGACTACATCGAGCTGGCAGCGCCCGACTTGGACGCCATCAAGTCCTTCTTCGGCGCGGCCTTCGGCTGGCAGTTCAAGGACTGGGGACCCGACTACATCGACTTCGCAGGGCCCGGCCTCGCGGGCGGCTTCCGGCGCGAGTCGCCCAAGATAGGTGGCGCGCTGGTGATCCTGTACTCGACGGATCTGCCGGCGTCGCTCGCCGCGGTCAAGAAGGCCGGGGGCACGGTCACCAAGCCCACCTTCGAGTTCCCGGGCGGCAAGCGGTTTCACTTCGCGGATCCGGCCGGCCACGAGTGGGCCGTGTGGTCGGACAGATGAACAAGCGCACGGTGACTCGGGTGCCCGAGGCGTCGCGCCAGCTCGCAGACGCGACGAGGGGCTCGGGCCCGCGGAAGAAGCGCGGGTCCAACGTGAAGTCGCGCGACCGGCCGCCGCCCGTCGACCTCTTCGCGCCGCGGCCGAGGCCTGAGCTCACGCCCTTCTTGAAGAAGGTGCGCAAGGTCATCCAGTCGATCCCGCGCGGCGAGCCGATCTCCTACGGCGAGGTCGCCTTTCGCGCCGGTCGCCCGGGTGGCGCGCGTGCTGTCGCGCGGGCGCTCCATGTGCTCGACGACGTGCCCTGGTGGCGCGTGTGTCAGGCGGGTGGGACGTTCGCGCCGCAGGTCGCACACGAGCAGGAAAATCTCCTGCGGCAAGAGGGGTGGAAGCCCAAGGAGCGGCGCCGCAAGGCGGCGGGCCATGCGAAAACTCGCGCGCCCCGGGAGTGACCCTTACTCTTCCGGCATGCGAAAGACTCCCGCCGCAACCGACTGCGTCATGACGCAGGTCGTCCTCCCCGGTGACGCCAACGCGCTCGGCACGGCGTTCGGTGGCCGCATCGCCCAGTGGATCGACCTCGCGGCCGCGGTCGCTTGCCAGCGGCATTGCCGTTCGCGCGTGGTCACGGCGTCGCTCGACGATCTGCACTTCGTGCTGCCGATCAAGGTGGGCGCAGTGGTCGAGCTGCGCGCGCGGGTGAACGCGGCGTTCCGCACCTCGATGGAGGCAGGCGTGCGCATCGAGAGCGAGGATCCGGTGAGCGGCGAGCGCAGGCACGTGTGCACGGCGTACCTCACCTTCGTCGCGCAGAGCGCCAGCGGGCACCCGGTGCCCGTGCCGCCGCTCGACCTGGACACCGACGAGGATCGCCGTCGCGCCCACGACGCGCAGGACCGCCGCGTCGCACGCTTGGAGCGCGCCGCCAGCCGCCGCGCGCGCCTGGATCGCGACAACCTCAAACCGGGGCCGCGCGGCGAATGAGCCAAGGCGCCCCCCAGCGCTGGAGGCCGGCCCGCGCCGCACGCGGTTGGCTCTCCTGCGCCCTCGGCCTCTTGCTCGCGGCCGCCGGGCCTGCCAGCGCGAGACGACGTCCGCCCGTGCGCCCCGAGGACGATCCGAAGCTCGGTGGAGACGCGAAGGCGTTCGCGAAGGCCACCATCACCATCGTCGATCCGCCCGACCTGTCCACGGTCCCGCTCGACGGCACCGGCGTCCGCGTCAAGCTGTCGACGAGCGGCTACAAGATCGGCCCGCCCCCGGGCGGCGCCAGCCCAGGTCCGCGCGCCCACGCGCTCCTCCTGGTCGACGGCGACCTCGCCTTCCAGGTCGACGACCTCGACGCGCCGTGGGTCTTGCAAGGCCTGACCGCCGGGCCGCACACCCTGCGCGCCGTGCTCTCGCGGCCTTGGGACGAGGTGGTCAAGGCCAAGGGCGCCTTCGCCATCTCGCGCTTCTGGCTCGGGACGCCCCCGGCCGACGCCTCCCGAAAGGCGAAGGCGGAGTCCAAGGCGTGGCCAGACGTGCGGCGCGCGATGCTGACGTTGGTGTTCCCCTTCAGCGCGGGGAAGCCCGGCGACCCGCGGCTCGTCCAGATCCCCCTCGACCCGGCGCGCGCGCTCTCCACCGCCAACGAAGCCGCGCGCGCTGATGCACCAGACGCCGGGGACCCGAACACAGACGCGAACGCCAACGCGAACGCCAACGCCAACGCCAACGCCAACGCGAACGCGAACGCCAACGCGAACGCCAACGCGAACGCTAACGCCAACGCGAACGCCAACGCCAACGCCAACGCGAACGCCAGCTCCAACCCCGATCCGAAATCCCCCAAGCGCCGCCCGCTCGCGCTCGACTTCTACCTCTCGAACGCCACGCTGCGCTCCGGCAAGGGGCACAAGGTCCGGCTCGTCATCGACAAGAAGGAGCACCCGCTGGTCCGAAGCTGGAAGCCGGTGCCCCTGGCTCTGAAACCAGGACAGCACCGGCTCACCATCGATCTCTTGGATGGACGCGGGACCAAGGTGCCGAACGTGCTCAATCGCACCGATCGGACCGTGGTGGTCCCGCCGCAGTAGCGATCGCCCTCAGCGCGCGATCGCCGCTGCGCACAGCCGCTTCGACTACGCCTTCTCGGTCTTCTTGCCCGCCTTCTCCCAACCCGAGATGCCGGCCGGCATGATGAAGACGTTCTTGTAGCCGAGCGTCAGCGCGCCCTTGGCGGCCTCGTGGCAGGCCATGCACATCTCGCCGCCGCAGTAGAACACCAGCTTGGTGGCCTTGTCGGCCGGGAGGTCCGCGGCGGTCACGTTGTCGAACTTGACCCACTTGGCCGACGGAACGTGGCCCTTGGCGAAGCGGTCCTGCGAGTTGTTGTCGAAGACCACCAGCTCCTTCTTGGCCACGCCCTCTTCGACCTGCTGGACGGTCAGGCGGCCGAAGGCCTCCTTCTCCTCAGCGGACGGCTTGGCGGACCCGCCCGCGACGGCGGGGAGGGCGAGAGCGAGGACGAGCGCGGCGGGGACGGCGAGCAGCAGGGACTTCATGTGGGTGACCTCGGGGTGGTTGGCTGGAGCGATGGGTGCTGCAAAGAGATGAGTGCGGAACCAGGCGAAGAACACGAGGGCGGCGAGCGTCATTCCCAGGCTGAAACACGTCCGCGATCAATGCGCTGCGTCATGCGCGCGGGCCCCTGGGGAAGGAACGTACCGGGTCTTCGGGCGACGCCGCCAGGGGTGTGATGCCGCTGCGGCTCAAGCGTCGCGCTCCATCTTCACGTGCTCGATGCCCGCGTCCATGAAGACGTCGCCCACGGGCGCGTAGCCGGCCTTCTCGTAGAACCCGCGCGCCGTGAGCTGCGCCCCCAGCGTGAACCGCTTCGCGCCCTGCTCCTTGGCGATCGCCTCCAGCGCCCGCAGCAGCGCGAGGCCCACGCCCTGCCCGCGCGCGTCGTCGATCACGGCCATGCGCTGGATCTTGGCGAGCCCCGGCGACGTCCAGATGAACCGGCCGGCGCCCGCGGGCGTCCACGCGCCCTTCAGGCCCTGCACCTCGGCCAGCACGTGCACCGCGGCCTCGGCGTGCTTGGGGTCGTCGTGGTGATCGTGCTCCAACGACGGCGGCACGCCCTGCTCTTCCACGAACACGGTCCAGCGCAGCGAGAGCGCGACCTTGCGGTCCTCCTCGCTCTCCACACGACGCACGCGCACGGTCATGGGTCTGCCTTGGGCGCAAGCCAGCGCTCAGTGGCCACCAGCCACAGAATGCCCGACAGGCCCGCGAACAGCACCAGCGAGAGCGCGTTCGAGCCCACGAGCGCAGGGAACCGGTCGCCCACGTTCACGAAGCGCAAGAGCTTCTCGCCCCACTCGGGGATCTGGAACAGCGCCACCAGCGTGCCCGCCACCGACGCGCCCGCGATGAGGCCCGAGCTGAACAGCACGCCCGGCCCGCTCTCCGCCTCGGCCTCCGAGAGCTTCTTCTTGCCCAGCTTGTCGCCGAGCCAGCGCACCGCGCCGCCCACCATGATGGGCGTGGAGGTCGACAGCGGCAGGTACACGCCCACCGCGAACGCCAGCGCCGACAGGCCGCACAGCTCGAGCACGATGGAGATGAACACGCCGATGAGCACGAGGCCCCACGGCAGCTTCTGCGACATGATCCCTTCGATGATGAACGACATCAGCACCGGCTTGGGCGCCGAGAACTTCGCGGTCACCTTCTCGCCGTTGTCGCGCACCGAGACGCCGCCGTTGATGCCCGGGTCCTCGAGGTACTTCACGTGGCCCGTCGGGTCGACGAGGTACTTCCCGGGCGGCACCGAGCCGCGCGGCTCGCGCAGGCGCACCACATCGTACGTGCCCGAATCCCGGCGCGCGTCCGGCCCGCGCAAGGGCTCCTTGCCGTCGAAGTCGCTCTGGCTGAACGTCACGTCCGGATAGCTGCGCGCCGCGTACACGGTGCCCGCGTCGTTGAGCGCGAGGATGACGAGGCCCAGCACCATCGCCGACGAGAGCGAGCCGACCAGGATGCCGATCTGCTGCCGCGAGGGCGTGGCGCCGACGAGGTAGCCGGTCTTCAGGTCCTGCGAGGTCGTGCCGCCGTTCGAGATGGCGATGCAGACGATGGCCGCGATGGAGAGCGCCGCGACCTTGTAGCTCGGCGACACCCAGCCGAGCGCGAAGAAGATGAGCGAGGTGATGAGCAGCGTGGCCACCGTCATGCCGGAGATCGGGTTCGACGAGCTGCCGACCTCGCCGGTGAGGCGCGAGCTGACGGTGACGAAGAGGAACCCGAGCACGAGGATGAGCAGCGCGCCGATCATGTTGATCTTGAGCGACGGCGCGAACGTGCACGCGAGCACGAGGCCCACCGAGCCGAGGCCCACGATCCACATCGGCAGGTCGCGGTCGGTGCGCGCAGGCAGGACGGCCTTGGCGGTGCTCGAGAGGCTCTTCATGCCGCGGACCGCGCCGCCGATGATGGTGGGGAGCGACTTGAAGAGCGAGATGATGCCGCCCGCCGCCACCGAGCCCGCGCCGATGTAAAGGATGTACGAGTGCCAGATCTCGTCCGCGGACATGTCGCGGATGAGCTTGGTGGCCGGATAGATGGGCTCTGTCGCCGCGCTGCCGAAGAGCTTGATGGCGGGCATGAGCACGAGCGCGGAGAGGATGCCGCCGGCGCCCATGATCATGCTGATGCGCGTGCCGATGATGTAGCCCACGCCGAGCAGCTCGGGCGCGACCTCGATGGAGAGATTTCCGCCCTCGTACGGCTTGCCGAAGAGCTTCTCCGGGATGTCCTTGAAGAGGCAGAAGGCCTTGTAGCCGAGCGCGAAGAGGCCGCCGATGCCCAGGCCCGCGAAGACCGTCTTGGCCGTGGTGCCGCCGGTCTCGCCGACGATGAGCACCTCGGCGCAGGCCGTGCCCTCGGGGTAGACGAGCGTCTTGGCCTCGTTGACGATGAGCGCGCGCCGCAGCGGGATCATCATGAGGATGCCGAGGATGCCGCCCAGCACCGAGACCAGGATGACCTGGCCGATCTCGAGGTTGTAGCCGAGGATCAGCAGCGCGGGCATGGTGACGCCCACGCCGAAGGCGATGCTCTCGCCGGCCGAGCCGGTGGTCTGCGTGATGTTGTTCTCGAGGATGGTGGCGGGCCGGATGCCGAAGACCTTCGAGAAGGCGCGGAAGATGGTGATGCTGAGCACCGCCACCGGGATCGACGCGCTGACGGTCAGGCCGACCTTGAGCACGAGGTACATCGAGCTCGCGCCGAAGAGGATGCCGAGGAGGGCGCCGACGATGAGCGGGATGGGCGTCAGCTCGGGGATGTCCCGGCTGGCGGGGATGAAGGGCTCGTGGTCGGAGTGTCCAGAATCGGCCACTTCGGGCACCCGGTCGACGGTGGCGCTCTGGGGGGCGCGGGATTCGGGAGCTACGTCGGGTGCAGCCGCTGACATGCAGACCTCGGCCAAAGCGCGGGTGGTGAAAGGCGGGTTTGCGTAGCAGAGGGTGCGGCCCAAGGGCAATGGGTCGACACATCTCTGCCGAGATTCTGACGGGAGGACTTCCCGGGGGATTCAAATGGGAGCGCACTCGATCTAGAATCGTGCACCGTGTGCCACATCAAGCTCGTCGCCCGGCCCGACGCCCGCATGATGGAAGTGCCCCTCGAGATCGAGGCGGAGCTTCCGCGCGAGTTCGAGGGGGCGGCCATCCTCGCGTCCAGTGGTCTGCCTCGCAAGGTCAAGCTGAAGGCGCCCAAGGATTCGCTCAAGCTGTCGACGGCGTACCGCGCGGACCAGCTCGTGGCCGACGTGGTGAAGGCGGCCATGCGCGGGACGGCGCAGGACGTCACCAAGGTCACCGAGGCGGCGGCCACGTTCATCAAGCGCGTGCGCGAGCGGCGGCAGGACGGCGCGACGCTGACGGTGTCGTCGAATGGGCGCGGCAAGATCGAGGTGTCCGAGGGCGCGCCGCAGCGGGCGGCCTCGGGTGCGCAGCCGGCGCAGGGAGGAGCGCAGCAGGCGGCGAGCCAGCCCATCCAGCAGTCGGCGAGCGCGGGCACGCTGGCGGACCGGCTCACGGCGGCGGAGCGCAAGCTGGCGCAGCTCGAGGCGTCGGGGCCGGGCGATCTCGAGACGCGCATGCAGCAGGCGCAGCTCGGCATCCAGCAGCGGCTGACGGACGCGATCGCGAGCATCGAAGGGCGCCTGTCCAAGCTCGAGGAGCGCATCCAGTCCGTGGGCAAGGGCGCGCCGGTGCCGCTCTCGCAGGCGGCCGATGTGGCGGCGCTGCCGACGCCGGGGGCCGAGGCGCGCACGCGAGGATCGCTGCGTCGCGCGACGGCCATCGACGCGTTCGCCGAGGGCATGCGCAGCGACCTGCGCAACAAGGCGGCCGAGCTCCTGCGCGGGGCCGAGAAGACGTCGTTCCTGTGCGATCGCTCGTTCGTGCTGGTGGCCGAGGCCGAGCGCGAGCTCAAGGCCAACGCGTCGGCGACCGGTGAGCGGCTGCGCTCGCAATCGGCGGAGGCGGCGGCGCGGCAGCGTGCGCTCGAGCGCGTGGGCGCCGAGGTCGACCTCTATGCGGCCGGCGAGCTGCCGATCGCGGCGCAGCTCATCGAGCGCCTGGGCCGCGCGGGCGACGGGCCGGATCCGCTGCCGCTCTTGCGGGGGGTGATCGAGAGCGTGCTCGCGTCGTCGACCGGGCCCGCGCTGGACGTCTGGCTCTCGCGCGCGCTGCCGGTGGTGGGCTGGTCCGCCATCCAGCCGACCGTGGGCGAGTTGGTCTCGCCGGAGCTGCACGCGCCGGTCGATGGCCGCGGGGCTCGCGTGCGTGCCGTGGTCGCGCCGGGTGCGCGCCGTGAGGACGGCACGGTGGCGGTGCGCGCGCGGGTGGCGGTGAGCGCGCTCGGCGTCGCGGCCGTCGCGGCGGCTGATGAGGCGCACCTGGCCGAGGCGGAGACGGTCGAGCCCGAGGAGCACGAGGCGCCGGAGGCGGAGACGCTGCCGGACGAGGAGCACCTGGAGGGTGAGGTCCTCGAGCCCGAGCCGATCGAGGGTGAGGCCGTGAGCAGCGCGCCGCCGCCGCAGGTGGCCTTGATCGCGGCGCCCGTCGAGGTGACCGCGCCGCCAACAGCGGCCGCGTCGGCGGAGGCAGCGGAGGCGATCGGGGATGAGGGCTCGAGCGCCGATGAAGGTGCGGAGGCTGGCGCTCGCGCCGCTGACGCTGACGCCAACGCGAACGCTGACGCCAACGCAAACGCTGACGCCAACGCTGACGCCAACGCAAACGCTCACGCCAACGCAAACGCCGACGCCAACGCGAACGCTGACGCCAACGCGAACGCTGACGCCAACGCAAACGCTCACGCCAACGCAAACGCCGACGCCAACGCTGGCGCGAACGCCATCGCGGAGCTCAACGCGGGCGCGAGCGTCGAACCGGTTCGCGACACCGATCCCAACGGGACACCTGTCCGTCCTGCCCCGTCGGACGCACGGCCCGACGCCCCGGAGCACACCCAAGAGACGGCTCCGCTCGATGTCGCCATCCTCGGGGCCATGCGGGCTCCGGCAGCGCCACCTCCGCCGGGCACGCCGGATGAAGAGGCGCTCGCCGCGCAGGTCGCCGAGCTGGTCGAGCACGCGCAGGACAGCGACTGGGCCCAAGCCTCGAATCCACCGCCGTTCCACCCGGAGGAGCCAGCGGCACCCGCAGCGCCTACCGAGGGCGCAGCGCAGTCGGAGTCTGCTCCTGAAGCACCGGCCTCAGCCGAGCCGGGCGCTGCGTCTGCTGCGCCGACCGAGGCCGCGGAGGCTGAAGAGGTCGAGGTCCTCGGCGAAGACGAACACGCGGCTGCGCGCCCACCCCCGCCGCCCGAGGCGCTGGACGAGGCAGAGCGTCCGCCGCCGCCGCCGAGCGACGACGAGGCCGAAGGTGAGCGCCCGCCGCCTCCTCCGGAAGCGATGGCCGAGGCCGACGAGCGCCCGCCGCCTCCTCCGGAAGCCGTGGCCGAGGGCGAGGAGCGCCCGCCGCCTCCTGCGGAAGCGACTGCCGACGGCGAAGAACGGCCGCCGCCACCTGCAGAAGCGACCGCGGAAGGTGAAACGCGGCCTGCGCCGCCTGCGGAGGCGGCCGAGGCGAAGGCTGAAGGCGACGCGAGCGAGCCGCCCACGGACGCGACGGTGGAGATGCCGCGGCCGGTGATCCCCGCGGATTGAGCGGGCGCGGCGGCGCGCGGCGCTGACGCTAAGGCCGCCGGGCGCGCAGCCAGTGGACCTCGTACAGGCTCGCGGCCCGCGCGTCGCGGCGCAGGATCCAGGGCACGCGCAGGTCCTCTTGCTCGACGGCCCAGCCGAGGTCGTGGGCCTCCTTGTGCAGCGCCGCCACCGGGTCGGCCTCGCCCAGCCGTTGACCCTCGTCGACGACGCCGGTGCGCCAGGCATAGGGCGAGGCGAGCAGCAGCTCGGCCCGCGGCGCGGCCATGAGGTGCAGCTCGTGCAGCAGCTTGCGCGGCTCGCGGACGACATCGAGCAGGTTCAGGGCGGCGACGCGATCGAAGGCCCCGGGCGCGAACGGCGGCTCGAGCGCATCGGCGCACACGAGCTGGGCCGAGGGGGCGCGCAGGTCGCCGGCCTCGATGGTGGCGTGCGTGTACGTGCGGCCGAGGTTGCGGCGCAAGACGCGCGTCGTCTCGCCGCGCAGGATGCGCCTCGCCAGCTTGAGCGCGCCGGGGCTGCGATCGACGCCGACCACGAGCTTCGCGCCTTGCTTGAGCGCGGCGAGGCCGCGGCCCACACCGCAGCCGAGCTCGACCGCGCGGTCGACGGGCACCGCGGCCCGCGCGCGCAGCCGCTCGAACAGCGCCTGGAAGCCGAAGGGGGTGACGGG
>JAFEBC010000758.1 GCA_018266095.1 Deltaproteobacteria bacterium | reverse complement strand
TGCGGCCGGCGGTGCCGCAGGGCTGGCAGGAGCTGGGCGATCTGCAGCTCTCGCGCGGTGACGCGGACGCGGCGCGGAGATCGTTCGAAGAGGTGGTGCGCCTGGCGCCGCGCAGCCCCGAGCCCTGGCGGCGGCTGGTGTGGCTGGCCGAGCTGCAGCACGATCCGCGCGCGGCGCTCAAGGCTCGCAAGGAGCAGCTCGCGCGCTCGCCGGGGGACCTCAAGCTCCGGCGGCAGGTCGAGAAGGATCAGGGCCGCGGCCTCTTGGCCTGGACCGACCGCGACGGCGTGGCGCTGGCGCTCGGACACCAGACGTCCAAGCTCACCGAGGGCGACGATCGCCCCGCGGCGCTGCGCCTGCTCGACTACGGCGCGGCCGAGTTCTTCGACGACGGCAGCGCGGCGGAGCGCAGCCACACGGTGGCGCGGCTGCTCGACAAGAAGGGCATCGGCCGCTTCGGCGAGGCGCAGCTCCCGAACGACGCGGAGATCCTCGAGCTGCGCACCATCAAGCCGGACGGGCGCGTGCTGGAGCCGGACGCGATCCCCAACAAGGACACGGTGAGCCTGCCGGGCCTGGAGGCGGGCGACTCGATCGAGATCGACTGGCTGCGCGCCTGGCCCGCGCGAGGCTCCGATCTGCGCGGCGTGTCGATGTCCGGGTTCTACTTCCTCGACGACGAGACGCCGATGCTGGAGTCGACCTACGAGGTCCGCGGCCCGAGCACGCTCCCGCTGGAGGTCGACGCGCACCACCTCGACGCGCCGCCGCCGAAGATCGACGCCGAGGGCTTTCACTGGCGCTACTCGGCGCGGGACGTGGCGCCCCGCGCTCCCGAGCCGAACCAGCCGACGGACACCGAGATCACGCCGTGGGTGCAGGTGGGCTGGGGCGCAGGCCAGGCGCAGCTCGCGGTGCAGCTCGCCGACTGGTCGCTCCTGCGCGCGCGGCCGAGCGCGACGGTGGACGCGCTGGTGCTGGCGGCGGGCGGCGTGTCGCCGATGGAGAAGCTGACGCGCTTGTCGGCCTCGATCGCGCAGGCGGTGCGCGGGCGCTCGAACGGGCTCGACTTCGCCCAGCCGGCGGCGCATGTACTGCGGAGCGGGCGGGGCAACCGCTTGCTGGTGCTGCAGGCCGCGTTGAACACGCTCGGGATCAAGTCGCGCTTCGCCTTGGTGCGGCCCTTCGGCGCGGACCCGGCGCCCATGCGCTTCCCGCGCGGCGACGTGTTCGCGGCGGGCGTGCTCACGGTCGAGCTGCCGACGGGCACGGTGTGGCTCGATTCGACCATGCGGCTCGGTCCGGTGGGCGGGCTGCCGCCGACGCTGCGCGGACAGGCCGCGTGGATCGTGCCGCTGCCCGGCGAGGAGCCGAAGCTCGTGACCACGCCGGAGGCCGGTCCGTCCGAGGGAGAGGGCCGCCTGGTGAAGTTCGATCTCGAGCTCTCGCGCAGCGGCGACGCGCGCGGGCACGGCGTGGACGAGCTGCGTGGCTTCGAGGCGGCCTCGCTCCGCGACGCGCTCGAACGCCTGGATCCGGTCCAGCGCAAGCAGGGCGTCGAGGCCATGCTCGGGCGCAGCCTGCGCGGCGTGGTGCTCGAGGATCTGACCACGCAGGGCGAGTCCACGCAGGGCGGGCCCGCGTCGCTCCTCTACACGCTGTCATTGCCGCTGGGCCGTCCGGACGCTTCGGGCGTGAAGGTGCCCGCGTCGCTCCTCCCCGCGCAGCTCGGCCGGCGCTACCTGCAGAAGACCGAGCGCGCCCTGCCGCTCCTCATCGAGAACGCCGAGCGCTCCGTCGCCACGGTGCGCCTCAAGCTGCCGCAGGGCCTGTACGCGAGCGAGCTGCCGCAGCCCGTCGTGCTCAAGACCGCGGGCGCCGAGTTCCGCTGGGGCGCGCGCATGGACGCGGGCACGCTGGTGCTGGACGAGGCGCTGGTCATCGACAAGTCGCGCATCGCGCCCAAGGACTACCCTGCGTTCGCCGAGTTCGCGCGCGCGGTGGACGCGGCGCAGGAGCAGGAGATCGCGCTCATCCCGGTGGGCAAGATGGCGGCGCGCTGACTCTCCGCAGACGTCGCAGCACACTGCTACCGAGAGCAGCCGGCCGGGAGCCTAGAAGAAGCGCAGCGCGGCCTCGCTGTGCAGATCCAGGCCGCGCTCGGTGAGCCGCAGGATGTCGCTCGCCTCGCTGACGGACCGCTCGGCGATGCCCTGCTTCACCAGGGTCTCGATCTCGGTCTCGAACCGCGCGCGCACCTCGAGCGACAGATCGCGCTCCAGCGCCGCGAGATCCAGGCCCTCGCGCAGCCGCAGGCCGGTGAACAGGCGCTCCTTCAGGTGATCCTCGGGCGAGAGCTGCTCGCTGCTCGCCTCGCCCGAGCCCGTCTCCTCGACGCGCGCCATGTACTTCTCCGGCGAGCGATCGTTCTGCCAGCGCTTGCCCACGCTCGCGTCCGTACGCTCCTTGACGAAGCCGCACGCGCCGCAGCCGACCGCCGCGTACTCGAGCCCGCGCCAGTAGAGTGAGTTGTGCACCGCCTCGAAGCCGGGCCGCGCGTAGTTGGAGATCTCGTAGCGCGCGTAGCCGCCCTTCAAGAGCTCGGCGCGAACAGCGTGGCCCATCTCTTCCTGCACCTCGTCGTCGGGGACCACGAGCTCGCCGCGGCGCACGGCCTTGGCCATCGGGACCTCCTCGGCGAGGCCGACGAGCGTGAGCGCATAGGCGCTGATGTGCTCGGGCGACAGCTCGACGGCGGTGCGCGCGTCCTTGGCGGCGGTCGCGGTGGTGTGGCCCTCGGCGCCGTGGATGAGATCGAGCGTGACGTTCTTGAAGCCCGCGGCCCGCGCGGTCTGGAACGCGCGCACCGCGTCGCCGCTCGAGTGCTTGCGGCCGAGCGCGACCAACTGGTGCGAATCGAACGACTGCACGCCGATCGACAGCCGATTGGCGCCCGCGGCCCGGAAGGCGGAGAAGCGCCCCTCGTCGGTCGTGCCCGGGTTCGCCTCCAGCGTGATCTCCGCGGCCGCTTCGACGTCGAACAGCGCGCGGATCTCGCTGAGCACGCGCGCGAACAGCTTGGGCTCCCACAGGGACGGCGTGCCGCCGCCGAAGTACACCGACACCGCGCGGCGCTTGGGGCCCTGGGCGAAGCGCGCGCTCTGCGTCTTCAGTTCACGCAGGATGGCCTCGGTGTAGCGCTCCTGCGGGATCACGGCCTCGGCGCGCGAGGCGAAGTCGCAGTAGGGACACTTGGACAGGCAGTAGGGAAAGTGGACGTACACGCCGATGGGAACGGCGGACGTCGTCGCCCCAGTCACCGCTGCGGGTTCGTTGGTCACGGCGCCTTCTTTAGGACTTGCTCGGCAGCGGCGGCGGCGAGGTGGGACGCGGGGCGGCCGCGCTGGCGCTGGCGTAGCGCGCGACCTCCTGGTTCAGGAACTCGTTCTCACCGCGCAGCTCGTCGAGCTCGGCCTGGAGCTGCTGCGCGCGCTGGTCCGCGGCCTGGAGCACCTCGACCTTGGCGCGCATCGAACCCGCCTCGGCGCGCAACGCAGCGCGCTCGCGGCCCAGCGAATCGACCGTGGACTGCAGC
>JAFEBC010000757.1 GCA_018266095.1 Deltaproteobacteria bacterium | reverse complement strand
GCCCCCGCAAGTCGAAGGGCCCGTTCGCGGGTCTGCGGCTCGCGATCTCCACGCAGCAGAATCGGGTGCGCGCGCTGGTGCTGGAGGTGCCGGCGCTGCGCCGCGCCTGGCATGCGCTGCGCCTCATCGGACACGGCTTTCGCGGCGAGGCCATCACCCTGCGCGCGTCGGCGCTCACGTACTTGACGCTCGTGTCGCTCGTGCCGCTCCTGGCCGTGATCTACGCCGTGCTCGACGTCTTCACCGGCCAGGACGCGCTGCGCGTCACGCTCTCCAACTGGGTCAACGGCCAGCTCGGCGTCGGCGCGGGCGCGGCCATCACCACGCGGCTCGACGAGTTCATCGCCCACGCCAACGTGCGCGCGCTGGGCGCCATCGGCTTCTCGGCCCTGCTCGTGTCCGTCATCCTCTTGCTCTGGAGCATCGAGAGCGCCTTCAACCACATCTACGACGTGAAGCGCCCACGCACGGTGATCGACCGCCTGCTCAAGTACTGGTCCTTCCTCACGCTCGGCCCCGCCTTCCTGGCGCTCTCCATCAGCCTCACCTTCCGCATCTCGAGCCAGCAGAGCGGGCACGGCCACGAAGGCCACAGCGAGATCCTGCACGTCCTCACCGCGGTCAGCGCGGTCGCCATCACCTACGTGTCGCTCGGGTTCCTCTACAAGGTCCTCCCCAACGCGCGCGTGAGCTTCTCGGCCGCCGCCTTCGCCGCCTTCGTCGCCGGCACGCTCTGGGAGTTGGCCAAGTTCGGCTTCGCCGTGGCCTCGACGCGCATGGTGCAGCTCAACAAGATCTACGGCTCCCTGGCCGTGCTGCCCATCGTGCTCATGTGGGTCTACATCTCGTGGATGATCACGCTCATCGGCTGCCGCTTGTGCTTCGCCATGGACGAATCGGCCAAGGGCGAGCCGCACCCGCTGCTCAAGGGCGCCGCCGCGCGCGAGCTGCTCACGGCCCGCGTGATGGTCGAGCTCTGCCGCCAGCACCGCCTCTTGGGCAAGCCGGTGAGCCTCGTGCACCTCGCGCGCGAATTGTCCGTGCGCCAGTCTCTGGTGAAGGAGTGCCTGACCGGCCTGCACCAGGGCGGCGGCATCGCCGTGGAGACGAAGGACGGCACCTGGCTCCCGGGCCGCGACACGAAGACCATCCAGCTCTCGCAGGTGCGCACGGCCGCGCGGCGCACGCTCAAGCACCCCGGCGTCGAGGGCGATCTGGTCACGGCGGAGCTGCTCAAGCTGTGGCAGCGCGCCGACGACATCGCCGGCAACGCGCTCGACGAGTCGCTCTTTTCTCTCCTGGAGCGGCTCGACCACAAGACCGAGCCGCCGGTGCTGTCGGCGCAGACTCCGGGCGTCGCGCGCGCGTAGGGAAAGCGCCCACCCACGCCTCTTCATTGCGCCGTGCGTTGAAAACGGCCCTCGTGCCGCACCCTTGGATCACTTTGTCGCTTGCCACCCAAGGCCTGCTTCAAGTAGCGTTTCGATGTCGTCGGCTTTGAGGCCGATGTTCGGGGAGTGTCCCGCAATGCTCAAGAGCGACCTCATCAACATCCTCGTCACCAAGCGCCAGCTCACGCAAAAGCAGGCGGAGCAGACGGTGGACACGATCTTCGATTCGATGAAGGACGCGCTCTGCAAGGGCGACAACATCGAGATCCGCGGCCTCGGCGCCTTCCACGTGAAGGACTACCAGGGCTACAACGGGCGCAACCCGAAGACGGGAGAGGTCATCCCCGTCAAGCCCAAGCGCGGCATCCTGTTCCGCACCGGCAAGGAGCTGCGCGAGCGCGTGAACGGCGGCAACGGCGAGGGCGGCGGCACGGGCACTTAGGCTGTCCGCTGCTCACTGCTCGTTCGGCGCTCGGTCCTGGACCGTTCGCCGAGCCGTCTGATCCGACTCGTCCCCCTCGTGAAAGTCCTGTGCTCGACGCGGTGTTTGCGCGTTGACGGCCACTGCCCCTGAAAGTAAGGTCGAAGCTGGTCTGTCCTTCTGCCGATCGCCGAGCTTCAACACCCCGCTCGAGGTTCCAAACGCGCATGCGCCACTCGCTCCGTCTCGTCGCCGCTGCCGCCGCTCTCGCTTGGGCCATCGCGCTCCCCGCGTCCGCGCAGACCGAGGCAGCAGCCCCGGCCGCGGGCGCCGCTGCCGACGCAGCCAAGAAGCCCGCGAGGAAGTCCTCGAAGACCAAGCCCGCCGCTGACGCCGCCAAGCCCGCGGCGGCTGCGGCTGCGCCTTCCGCGAGCGCGGCTGCAGCGCCGGCCGCCGGCACCGCCGCACCGGCCAAGGCCAAGAAGGGACGCAAGGGCAAGAAGGGTGCGCCGGCTCCGGCCCCCGAGGCCGCCGCGCAGACGCCGCCGCCTGCCCCGCCGCCGCCTCAGACCGTCCAGACGGTCACCATCAAGCAGGCCCCGCCGCCTCCTCCCCCGCCCAAGCCGGCCGAGCCCGAGTACACCGGCCCGCCCGACGACGATCCGCCCAGCATCTCGCACACGGCGATCACCAAGGCGCTGAAGGGCCGCCCGCTCACGGTCACCGCGAAGATCATCGACCCCGCCGGCGTGTTCCAGCCCGCGCTCTTCCTGCGCAAGCGCGGCACGGGCGACTACATCCCCATCCGCATGAACGCCTCGAAGACCGTCGCGGGCGAATACTGGGTGGAGATCGACGCCAAGCTCATCTCCGTGGACCTCGAGTACTACATCGAGTGCTACGACAACGCCGGCAACGGCCCCGCGCGCGCGGGCTCGCCAGAGCAGCCGTTCTTCATCAAGCTGGAGGAAGAGAAGAAGGCGCCGCCGCCGCCGCCGGTCGCGCAGCGTCCCAAGGGCGCGCCGCCCGCCATCTCGCACAGCGCCATCGGCACGGCCGTGAAGGGCAAGCCGGTCGAGATCAGCGCCAAGCTGGTCGGCGAGACGGGCGTGTCGCGGGCCAAGGTGATGTTCCGCAAGGCGGGCGAGAAGGACTACAGGGAGCTGCCGATGG
>JAFEBC010000756.1 GCA_018266095.1 Deltaproteobacteria bacterium | reverse complement strand
GCGCGCTGGCTTCAGGCGCACCTCCCCAAGGACGGCGACGCGGCGCTCCTGCACAACGACTACAAGTTCGACAACGTGGTCCTCGACGCGGCCTCGCTCGACACAGACACGCCCCGCATCGTCGGCGTCCTCGACTGGGAGATGGCCACGCTCGGCGACCCGCTGATGGACCTGGGCACCGTGCTCTCGTACTGGGTCGAGGAGGCCGACCGCGACGAGGCCAAGGCCTTCGCCTTCGGGCCCACCTTCGCGCCCGGCAGCCTCACGCGGAAGGAGATCGCCGCCCGCTATGCCTCGCGTACGGGCCGCGATCTGACCAACCTCCCGTTCACCTTCGCCTTCGCGCTCTTCAAGAACGCCGTGGTGGCGCAGCAGATCTACGCGCGCTGGAAGGCCGGCCTGACGCAGGACGAGCGCTTCGCGACGCTCATCTTCGGCGTGCAATTGCTGAGCGTGCAGGCCCTGGAAGTGGCGGGCGGCAAGCCGCTGTGAACGAATCGGCGCAGTGAGCCCGCGCAGCGCGAGGAGCGTCACCCGGGCGATAGGGAGGAGTTCGATGAGCGAGGACACGACGGCACCGTTCCCGGACGACACCTCCGACACGTCGGCCTTCCGCGACGCGCTGCGCGCCACCTGGAGCCCGCGCTACTCGGGCATCCTGCACTTCGCGTTTACCTCGAGCGTCGCGCTCGCCGGCATCGCCTACGCGCTCACGCTGATCCACGCGCCTGGCTGGCGCGACTGGCTCACGGTGCCCGTCACCTTCCTCTACGCCAACGCCGTCGAGTACTTCGGCCACAAGGGCCCGATGCACCACCGCACGCCCGGCGTCGGCCTCGTGTTCAAGCGGCACACGCTCGAGCACCACCGCTTCTTCACGCACGTGCGCATGGCCTTCGACACGCAGCGCGACGTGAAGATGGTCCTCTTCCCGCCGGTGCTGATCCTCTTCTTCTTCGGCATCTTCGCGCTGCCCAGCGGCCTGCTCCTGCGCGCGCTGTTCGGCCAGAACGTCGCCGGCCTCTTCGTGGCCACGGCGATGGCGTACTTCCTCTCCTACGAGTGGCTGCACTTCAGCTACCACCTGTCGCCCGACACCTTCGTCGGCCGCCTCGGCGTCGTGAAGGTGCTGCGCGAGCACCACCTGCGTCACCACGAGGTGGCGAAGATGACGAAGGGGAACTTCAACATCACCTTCCCGGTGTGCGACGCGATCTTCGGGACGATGCTGAAGTGAACAGCAGAACAAAGACTTCACACGAAGGAAAAAAGGAACAAAGCGAAGGGTTGGGTCCTTCCATCGGGCCAGCCCTTTCCTTCTTTCCTTCCTGTGAAGCTTTTCGCTTCTATGCCTCATCTCGCGCGATCGCCCCGATCTTCCCCTTCGTCGCGCGCAGATAGTCCGCGGGGCTCAAGAAGAGCTGCGTCCCGCGCACGCCCGCCGACACGCTCACCACATCGAACAGCTCGATGGTCTCGTCCACGAACACCGGGTAATCCTTCTTCGCGCCCAGCGCGGTCACGCCGCCGCGGATGTAGCCGGTGAGCGGCTGCACTTCCTTCAGCGCCACCGTCTCCACCGAGCGGTTCTCGGACACCTTCGCCAGCGCCTTCAAGTCCAGCACCTGCCCCGCGGGCACCACGGCCATGAGGATGCCGTGCCGGTCCCCGCGCGCGACCAGCGTCTTGAACACCTGCTCCAGCGGCAGGCCCACCTTGCGGGCCACGCTCTCGGCGGTCAGGTCCTCCTCGTCGACCTCGTAGTCGCGCAGCTCGTAGCGGATGCCGAGGGAATCGAGGATGCGCGCGGCGTTCGTCTTCATGGGCGCGTCCCAGTATAGAATCTTCCTGTGCGTTGCGGCCGAATCCTCGTGTTTTCGCTCTGTCTGAGCGCCTTGCCGTCGTTCGCGCAGACGCCCGAGCCGCTCGCGGCCGATGGCGTGACCGAGTGCCCGCTCGAGCCCGGCGCGACGCGCGCGTATGCGCTGCCGGTGCACGCGGGGGACTTCGTCCACCTCTGGCTGCACGGCACGGCGCCTGCGTCCCTGCGCATCGTCGACGAGGCCGGCAAGGAGCTGGCGGCCGGCGAGCTCAACTGGGAGAGCAACGATCACCACTTCGCGCTCCTGGCGCCGGCCGCCGGGACGCTGCGCGTCGAGCTCAAGACGCTGGAGCCCGCGCCCTCGAACCTGCGCCTGAAGCTCACCGGCCCGCGCCAGCCAACGCCCGCCGACCGCAAGAAGCTCGAGGGAGAGCGCCTCTTCGACGACTTCATCGCGCAGGTGACGGCCGGCACGCCCGAGGGCACGCAGAAGGGCCTCCTGCAGCTCGAGGCCGCGCTCAAGCTCTGGGACGAGCTGAACGACGCCGAGGAGCAGGTGACCGCGCTCCTGAACCTGGGCGCCATGCACGGCGCGTTCGGCGACACCCAGCGCGCCACCGCCGAGCTGACCCGCGCCATCGCCCTCGCGCGGACCACCGGCGAGCCGCGCCTGTTGCCCGAGGCCCTGGAGGTGCTCGCGGGCGAGATGCAGAAGCAGCGCAAGCTGGATGAGGCGCTCGCGCTCGACCGCGAATCGGTGGAGCTGCGCGGCAAGCTGCACGACCGCGAGGCCATCGCGCTGTACTCGCTGGGCGCGTCGCTGTCGTTCCTCGACCGCGTGAGCGAGGCCATCGAGGCGTACTCCGTGGGCCTGGAGAAGGCGCGCGCCGCGCACGACCCGCTGATGGAGGGCCGCATCGCCGAGAACCGCGCCAGCCTCCTCTCGGCCAGCGGCTCGCCCGAGCAGGCGCTGCCGGACCTGCGCGCGGCGCTCGACTTCCACCGCAAGAACAAGTTCGTGCTCGGCGAGGGCGTGGTGCTGAACCAGCTCGGCAACGCCTACATCCTCCTGGACGACCGCGACGAGGCCATCCGCCACTACCGCGCGGCGCTCATCCCGCTGCGCGAAGCGCACGATCCGGGCTGGCTGTCGCACGCGCTCTCGAACCTCGCGGCTTCGCTGCTCGCGGACCACAAGCCGCAGGAAGCCTTCGACGTCATCACCGAGGCGCTGCAGGTCGCGGGCCCCAACGCCGCCGTGCAGGTGAAGGGCAGCTACACCGCGATCCTGGCCTCCGCCGAGATCGAGCTCGGCCGCCCCGCGCAGGCCCGCGAGCGTCTGCGCGCGCTCGTTCCCGAGACCGACCGCACCGAGTACCGCGGGGCCGATCTGACCACGCTGCGCTACATCGCCCACGCCGATCACCTGCTCGGCGACGACGACGAGGCCCTGCGCCTCGCGCAGCGGGTGGTCGATCAGGCCGAGGCCCAGCGCAAGGTGCTGCTCGGCGACGGCGTGCGCTCGCGCTTCCTCTCCAGCCGCCGGCTCGATTATCGGCGCGTCCTGGAGATCCTGCTCTCGCTGCACCAGAAGCACCCGGAGCAGGGCTTCGACCAGCGCGCCTTCGGCCTCTCCGAGCGCGCGCGGGCGCGCAGCCTGCTCGATCTCCTGGAGGAGGGCCAGGTCGACATCCGCGAGGGCGTCGATCCGGCCCTGCTGCAGCACGAGCGCGACACGGTCAAGCAGCTCTCGCAGCTCGCCAAGGAGCAGACCCGCCTGCGCGCGCGGCCGCACACCGACGCCGAGACGGCGCGCCTGGACAAGCAGCTCTTCGATCAGAACACCGAGTACCAGCGCATCGAGGCCGAGCTGCGCACGAAGAGCCCGCGCTACACGGCGCTGACCCAGCCCGAGCCGCTGGGCGTCCAGGCGCTGCAGCGCGACGTGCTCGACGACGGCACGCTGCTGCTCGAGTTCGCGCTGGGCGAGCTCAAGAGCGCGCTCTTCGTGGTGGGCAAGACCTCCTTCGCCACCTACATCCTGCCCAAGCGCGCCGAGCTCGAGGCCGCCGCGCGCGAGGTGTACGCCGCCTGGAGCGACCCGGGCACGGCCGACGATCGGGAGCGCACCCGGCGCGAGGCCGCGCTCTCCAAGCTGCTCTTCGGGCAGGTCGGCCAGACGCTGGGCAAGAAGCGCCTCGTGTTCGTCTCCGAGGGCGCGCTGCAGTACGTGCCGCTCGCGTCGCTCCCGGTGCCGGGGGCCAAGACACCGCGGCCGCTGCTCGCCGACCACGAGATCGTGAGCCTGCCCTCGGCCAGCACGCTGGCGCTCCTGCGCAAGGACACCGCCGCGCGCGCGCCCGCCGAGAAGCTCGTGGCCGTGCTCGCCGATCCCGTCTTCGACCCGCACGATGCGCGCGTCACCGGCGACAAGTCCCCGCTCGATCCGTCCAAGCTCCTCGCCAGCGCCCAGCTCACGCGCTCCGCCAAGGAGTCCGGCCTCGCCACCTTCGAGCGCCTCGGCTCCACGCGCCGGGAGGCCGACGGCATCATCGCCCTCGCCGGCAAGGAGCGCTCGTTCGAGGCCTTGGACTTCGACGCCAGCCTCGCCACCGCGCAGGATCCCGCCCTCGGCCGCTATCGCTTCCTCCACTTCGCCAGCCACGGCCTGCTCGACAGCCGTCACCCCGAATTGTCCGGAATCGTACTCTCCACGGTCGACCGCCAGGGCAAGCCGCAGGAGGGCTTCCTCCAGCTCCACGACATCTACAACCTGCGCCTGTCGGCCGACCTCGTGGTCCTCTCGGCGTGCCAGACCGCCCTGGGCGGCGACGTGTGGGGCGAAGGTTTCGTCGGCCTCGTCCGCGGCTTCATGTACGCTGGGGCCTCACGCGTCGTGGCCAGCGCGTGGAAGGTCCCGGATCGCGCCACGAGCGAGCTGATGGAGCGCTTCTACACCGGCATGCTGTCGAAAAAGCTCACACCTGCCGCGGCCTTGCGCGAGGCCCAGCTCTCGCTCTGGCGCAGCCGCAAGCTCTCGCACCCGCACGACTGGGCGAGCTTCACCCTGCAAGGCGACTGGAAGTGACCAGCATCACGAAAGCAGGGAATACCGCTCCCGCGGCCCGTACTGATGGCAAGCCCGAGGACCTTCGAGCCGCGGACTCCGCCGCGTTCGAGGCCTTGGTGCGGGAGCAGGCCCCTGTGTTGCGCTCGATCGCGATGAACCTGTGCAAGGACCCGCCCGAGGCCCACGACGTGGTCCAGGACACGCTCGAGCGCGCGTTCCGCACCTTCAAGCGCCTGTCGGGCGAGGTGAGCCCGCGGCCGTGGCTCGCCACCATCTTGCGCAACCGCGTGATCGACGGCTGGCGCTCGGGGCGGCTGCGGCAGACCGAGACGCTCGAGGGGGTCGACGCGCGCGCCGAGGAGCCCGAAGAGAAGCCGCGCTGGGCCGCCATCACCGATACGCAGCTCCGCGCCGCCATCGACCAGCTCCCCGAAGAGTTCCGCGTGGCGTACCGGATGCACGCGCTCGAGGGCCGCACGTACAAGGAGATCGCGGCGGTGCTGGGCGTGCCCTCCGCGACGGTGGGCACCCGCATCCTGCGCGCGCGGCGCCGGCTGCGCGATCTGCTCGAGCCGCACCTGGGGGAGGACGAATGACCACCGCAGCGCACCCCGAGACCGACCTGGTCCACGCGCTGGCCGACGGCGAGCTCGAGCAGGCCGAGGCCGATCGCCTCCGCGCGCACATCGTCACCTGCGACGTGTGCACGCGCGAGCTCGACGACGTCACGCAGCTCAAGCTGATCGAGGGCAGCCTGCGCCGCTCGCAGGGCCAGGTGCTGCAGCTCCCCAAGCGGAGCCGCGCCATCCCGCGCGTGGCCATCGCTTGGGCCGCCAGCGTGCTGGTGCTGTTCGGGCTGGGCTTCATGCGCGCCCGCAAGGCCGAGGCCGACGCCGACCGCGCGCTCGCCGAGTCCCGCGCCGAGGCCGTGAAGGCCCAGGCCGCGCTCGCCGCGCAGCTCGACGCTGAACGCAAGGTCCGCGCGGGCCTCGAGAGCGAGCTGACCGACTTGAAGAAGCCGCGCACCGACATGCCCGTCCTCGCGCTCAACCGCACCCGGGGCGCCGCGCAGGCCCAGACGCTGCGGCTCGCGCACGGCCAGCGCTGGTTCGTGCTCACCATCGACCGCGAGGATCCGCCCGCCTTCGAGGTGTACCGCGCGCGCATCACCGCGGGCGCCACGCAGGTGTGGGCGACTGAGCGGCTGGATCCGTCCTCGCGCGACTCGCTGTCGATCGCGTTCCCGACCGCGACGGTGCCGCCGGGCGAGTACGAGCTGTCGATCGAGGGGCAGGGCAGGGCGGGATGGGCGCCCGTGGCGAGGCTGCCGTTCAAGCTGGTTCAAGAGAAGTAGCAGTCCCCGGCGCGGCGGAACTCCGCAGCCCTACTCACTGGCGCATGGTTGGTCTCCGCGGTCCCGAGGCGTGGGGCGGGTTGCTTGCATCCGCGTGCCCGGGGCGTGGGGCGGGTTGCGCCCTCCGGGAGGCCTGCGGCACGACCGGCACCTCGCGTCCGCGAGGTGCTGGGAGCTCCGGTCGAGGGCCTTGATGTGCCGCGCCT
>JAFEBC010000755.1 GCA_018266095.1 Deltaproteobacteria bacterium | reverse complement strand
GCTTGCTCTTCACGCCCACCACCGAGCGGATGACCTCCTTCTTCCGCGCGGTCAGCGCTTCGACGAGAGCGTCTGCGGGCTGCGGAATGAAGTGCTGATCGAAGTTGGAGTAGTCGCTCGCGGCCGAGAGGAAGAAGAACCACGGCCGCACGGTGTTCGCGGTTCCGCTGGTGCCCCCGAACACGCGGCGATCGGCGAAGTACGTCACCGAGTTGGGCGTCTCGCCGGTCTGGAATGGCTTCAGGCCGTGAGGCGGCGGGAGCGTGTAGTCGGGCGTGTCCACGTCGTCGACGAAGATGTTGCTGGAGACCGAGCCGCCAGCGGAGTCGCCCACCCAGCCGAAGAGGTTGGCGCGTCCGCGGTAGACGCGGAAGGCGACGAAGTTGGAGTCCGCGAGCGGATTGCTCGAGCTCGCCAGCCAGAGCTGCACGGGCGTGTCCGGGTACACCGGCACCTGCACGTCGAGCTGCGAGTAGTCGTCGGTCTGGAACGACGTGAAGCCCGAGAACGTGGCGCTCCACCACGCGCCATCGGTCTCCGCGTGGCCCGTGTTGCCCGTCTGCAGCGAGGTCCGGAACACCGGTCCGGAATCCAGGATCACGTCGCCCAGGTCGTAGGTGTGCGACCCGTCGTACGTCTTCACCGGGTACCAGTCCGCGGTGGGATTGCCGTTCGTGAGCGGCGGCTGGGAGGTGACGCCGTCGTGGAGCGCGAACCAGTAGTCGAACGTGTTCGACCGACCGGGCACGTTGCCCATGTAGACGACGCGGCGGTTCTTGTACGTGATGAGCGGGTTCCACGGCGAGCCGTCCCACACGAAGCCGTTCGCGCGCAGCGGTGCCGTCTCGAAGACGTTGCCGTAGGCGTCCTTGCGGATCTCCGTCACCAGCCACGCCCAGGCCTTCGCCGGGTGCTGCGCGTCGACGGTACCGAACGAGGCCTCGAGCACGCGCGCGCCGGTCGGCGGTCCGGTCACAAGCGAGGGCGGCGTGGGCCGGTCGAAGCTCAGCACCGCGTAGGTCCAGTCGGCCTCGTCGCCGGTGACCGTCGTGCCCGAGAGGCCGCGCGTGAGGGTGGCCGCCGGGTAGCCCGGGCACGCCAACGTGACCACGTCGCCGCTCTGCGCGAACTTCAGCTTCTGGAGATCTGCGGCGTGGTACGGGATCGAGCCGGGGAGCGTGCACGTGAGCGGCGCGCCGTTCTTCCGGATGCCCAGGGACTGCTCGCCGAAGATGAGGACGTAGTTCTGCGTCGTCTCGTCGTCCGAGTAGTAGAACGGGATGAGCCGCACCTTCGCGCCCTGCGTCACCAGCACCGCGGGCAGGTGCTCGTCGAGCGGCGCGTTCGCGTTCAGGTTCACCGTGTTGAGCGACGCCGTGCCCAGGAACGCTGCGCCCGGGCGCGACACTGCGTTGCCTTGCTTGCTCACGAAGAAGTTGAAGAGGCGCCGCAGGCCGGCCGCGTAGCGCGGCAGGTCGGTTCGCCCCCACAGCGGCGGCGCGAGCTCACCGCTCGCGAAGCTCGGCTGGCGGATGGAGCCCATGACTCAGCCCCTCACCGCGACGAACGAGCTGTCCGGCCGGAAGTCGGGCTGCTCGCTGTTGGCCTCGGCGGCCGCGGCGCGATCGAGCGCGGCCTGGGCCTCGCTGCGCAGGCCCACCGCGAGCTTGGCCTTGGTGGCATCGGCCAGCGCCAGGTCGACGGCGAGCTCCGTGGCAATCGCATCCACCACGAGCGCCGGGAACGTGGTCACGTCCTCGGCCGCGTAGGTGTAGATGAGCTTGGCGTTGGGCAGGTCCGTGAACAGGTAGCCCGCCTGCACCACGAACGGCACCTGCGGCGGCGCGCCGTTGATGGCCGGGAGCATGCCCACCGAGGTCACGCCGAAGAGCAGCGCCGCGTCGATGGTGGGCACGGCCATCGCGCCAGGGCGCGCGCCGCTGAAGACGTACTGCGCCTGCAGGTAGTCGTCCGGCAGGCCGTAGGTGTACTGCCAGCCCGGGATGATCTGGGCCCCAGCGCCGGGCGCCCACCACACGTCATCCATGTCGCCGCTCGGCGTGTGGCCGACGTTGCCGCCCTGCCGCGAGTAGTAGACGTTGCCGTCAGGCCCGGTGACCTGGGCGTTCTTCACGTACGTGGTGCCCGAGGCCCAGTCCGGGTACGTGACGCCGGCGTCCCACTCGAGGAGCGCCGCCATCCGCGAGGCGAAGCGCCACGGCGCGCGCGACAGGATTCGGTCACGCGCCGGCGCGTAGTACTTCGAGCAGAGCTCGGCGTTCTCCGAGCCGTCGACGGTGGTGTCGAGGCTCGTGATGAACTCGCGGTTCCCGATGCGGCCGAGAGCGCGGTTGGCGATGTCGAAGTCGTTCAACGCCACGTGCGCACCTCATTCAGGAACCGCGGCGACCTGCGCCGCTCGAGCTAGGCGGGGCTGGAGTCCGAAGGGCGCTTGCTCCGCTTCACGGGCTGCGCCGCATCGGTCTCGTTGGGAGCGTCTGGCGCGGGCGGGGTGTCCTTCACCTCGACCCAGCGCCTGGACACCTGGACCGTGTCCTCGAGCTCGACGACCGTGCCCGGCGGCTGGAGTCCCTTGCCGGGCTGGTAGAACGGCTCGCCCTTCACGATGTACTTCTTGGTGCCCATCGCTCAGCTCCTTGGGTTCTGCGTGCCGCTTAGGGGATCGGGTTGAGCACCAGCGACGCGGAGGCGGTGCCCGCGGTGAGCGCGGCGGTGCCGATCACGTAGCGGACGCCCAGGAAGCGACGGGCGAGGCCGGGCGGCAGCTTCCCGAGAAGGAAGCGGTAGCCCTTCACCAGCGCGGCCTTGGCGATCGCGTCGGTCTGCTGGATCACCGTGAGGTTGGTGGTGAGGCCCTGGTCATCGGCGGTGACGAGCTGCAGCTGGACAGTGGCGGCGCCGGCGCTCGTGACCGTGGTGTCGATGCGCACATCCACCGCGATCTCGGAATTGCCGAGGTCGCTCGCGGG
>JAFEBC010000754.1 GCA_018266095.1 Deltaproteobacteria bacterium | reverse complement strand
ATCGCTCTCGCGCCCCTGGCAGCGATCAAATGTACAGACGTCGATCGCTTCACTCACCAGCAAGTCCTTCAGTTGCTCACGAAGCAGTTCCTCTTGCGCACGGTAGGGCGTGAGGACCAAGATCGTCTTGTCTCCAGGAGATCTGCTGGTTTTCAAAACCAGATTGCGAACGGCCCGAGCCTCATCGTCGTTGTCCTCGAGTGAGCCAACTGTCCAGGGCACTTTCTCGAGGTAGAGAGACGCCAAACTGCCCCCGGGGCGCGCGTCTTGAAGGGCCCGGCCACGGTAGAAAAGGACACGCGGAACAGCGGAGATCCCGGGGGCCATTCGATATTGCCACCTCAACGTGACGCTGTAGGGTTGGACGGCGGCAGCCAAACCCGGCATTTCATGAGAGGCAAGCTGGTCGAGTGGCTCTGGAAAGCGGGTCCGCGGCAAGCCGGCGAGGTGGTCATAGAGCGAGATGCAATTGGTGGCAAAGCAGGCAGCCAGCTCGCGCAGGAGCTCTTCGCGCAGGACGGACGCCTCGATCTCGTCCGTGGACGTAGCGGCTCGAATCGTCGCGACGCTCGGCAATGCGCTCAGGTGCCGCTGACGCAACTTGCATCCTGTGACTTCGGCCCACGGTAGCGAATGATAGAGGTCCCCTGCCTGCTTGAACCAAGCCGCCGAGACACGCTTCTCGGGTGGCGCGAGCCGAAGACCAACCGTGCCTGCATGTGGTGCTGGCCCAGACCCCATTTCGAAGAAGATTTCGGACGCTGCGCTGGCATTCAAGCAGGGGAAGTCTTCCAGGCCCGTCACATGAATTCCCGGCTGTGCGATCCCATCGACGCCCAAGCGGACGTCGACCGTAGCAACTGGTTCAATACAAGAGCGGAGCTGAATGCGGATCGCTTCAGCGACTCGCTGCGGGTGAGAGGCCACAACCAGAAAATTGGCGTTGCCCCGCTCTTGACTGCGCAACTTCTCGAAGCTGAGGGCCACCGATGAAGCGAGCTCGACTGCGGGATCGAGTACCCGTGCGGCTTCGAGCACAGCTCCCGTCAGCTCTGCGTCCAGATGGGGCGGGAGCTGCATGGGGTCGCCGACCAAGATCCACCGCTTGGCCTTGACCGCGATCGCCAGGAACTCAGGAATGGTGAGCTTCGAGACCTCATCGACAATCAGCACATCAAACGCACCGACATCGGCCGTTCCGACCTTCTCGTGTGACAGGATCCCGATCGTAGTCCCGCAAATGAGGCGCTCGTCCGCGCAGAGCTGGGACGTCAATGGCCCGACCACGCCATTTTCGATGCCCGGGTCCAACACATTGGTGAGTTGCGTTGCCAAGGGAACGGCCTCGCGGAGAATCTCTGCCAGACGCTGCTGGACGATTCGGGTTCGCGCAATGCCGCCGCCTCCCGTGACGGCGTAGGGCCTTGCGGCGCGCGAAACCTTGCTCTCTTTCGCCGCGTACCTCGAGGGCAGCGAGCCAGGCTGGAGGTCATCACGATGAACGCGCGACACGTCGGTCATGCGTTCGACGACATTGTCGACAGCGACGTTCGTCGAGGACACAACCAGAACGCGCCCGCCTTCCGAGAGTGCGTGGCTGATGAGTTCAGTAATCACCTTCGTCTTCCCTGAGCCTGGGGGCCCTTCGATGCGAGCGAAATGCGGAGTCGCGATACCTGCCCGAAGAGCTGCGCGTTGATCACCGTCGAAGTCGCCCATGCTCTGGCCGACCACAGGACGCGCAGGTCGGTCGAGCACTTCGGGCGGGGCCAGCCCGAGCAGCGCACGCAAAGGTCCGAGCGGCCCGACGTCTGACGCTGCCATGACCGCTCGCAGGCCCTCCTGCTGTCGGCGAAGCTGGACGAGATCGTCCAGAAAGGCGACGTGCGTGATGGTCTGAGCCACGTCGCACGAAACCGACAGGCTGAGCCCAGTTATCCGACGACGGCCACGAAGTCCCTCGCTCTCGATGTCGAGTAGCACGGCCATGGGGAGTTGCAGACTGCACTTGTAGAACTCAGATGGAGACTCCTCGAGCTGCGTGGCTTGGGCCCTCGTTAACAGCGCGATCTCTCGCTCTTGGGCGGCTGAGACCCGCTCCCAAACCTGCTTCTCCTGCTCTCGCCATCGGCCCTGGTAGTCAACGGTCACCCCGAGCGATATGGGACCTGAGCGCTCGCCGCAGTCCTCCAGGGGCTCTCGCAGAGCTGCAACCAGTGGCCGGGCGAGGACGTGGCAGCACTTTGCCTCGAGTGCAGCGGCAATCCGCTTTGCCAGATTGGGCGTCCGCTCTTTCGCACCGGGAGGAGGAGCTGAACGGTCCATGTGTGAGAGACCCACACGTCGATCCCTCGGTCACAGCTGTGGCTGGGGCCAGTCCTTTCGCCAAGTTAAGCCCGACACCTCCTTTAAATCCCCTGACACACCGGCGCCGGCACGCACTGCTTGTAGCAAGTCGAGTCATAGCTGCACGTGTTCCAGAAATCCGGGAAGCAAGGCGCCTTCACCTTGCACCCATACGGATTGCACGAATACGTCGGCCCCGACTTGCACTCCGCCGGCGTGTACCCCGCGGCCGGCCGGAGCCAGCACTCCCCCGTCCTATGACACTGGGACCCCGCCGGAATCCTCACCCGGCAAACATTCGCCCCGGTGTAGCTCCCCGAGCTCACATCACAATACTGCCCCCCCGGACACTGCTCGTCCCCCGTGCACCCGCACGTGTACACGCCGGGACTCGAGTAATTGCACGTCCCACTCGTGCACTGCCTCCCATCCTGTTGGCAGATCGCCCCCGCGGGCAGCTTGTTCATGCACGTGTCCCCGAACGCCCCGCCGCAGAACTGCCCGCTCCCGCACTCGCTGGCCTTCCCTCCGCACCCGCACGTGTCCCCCGCGCCCGCGCGGCAGTTGTTCGACGTGCACTCGCCATTCGCGTGGCAGCTCGCGCCATACTTCTGCGTGGCCTGCTCGTAGCAAACCCCCGGCAGCGCATCGCCGCCCACCGAGCACTTGCCCGCGTTCGTCACGTTGCCGTGCGAGTCGACGATGCTCTGGCACGCGTGGTCGCCGCCGACGAGTGAGCACGACGCGCCCACCGCGAGCTTGTTCGTGCACGTGCCGAGGATCGGGTCGCAGAACTGGTTCGTCGAGCAGTTCGAATCGCTCCCCCCGCACCCGCACACGCCGTTCGCCAGGCACTGGCCGCTCTTGCACATGCCCTGGATGTTCCAGCCGTTCACGCGGCAGCTCTCGCCCACGCCGGCCGAGTGGTAGCTGAAGCAGTACGCGTCGCACGCGCCGGACGCGCACTTGAAGTCGCTGCCGCCGCCGACGGCGCCGCAGGCGTCGCCGAGCTTGAGCTTGGCGTGACACGTGTAGCTGCCGAGGTCGCAGTAGTTGCCGGCGCCGCAGGCGGGGTCGGGGTTGGTGGTGCTCTTGGTGTCGTAGCCGCACTCGCGGCAGGTCCAGGCGGGGTCGCCGCAGGAGCCGGAGTCTCGGCCGATGGGTGCCTTGCACCAGGAGTCGAGGCCCTCGGCGAGGGCGGGCACGTAGCAGGACGAGCCGAAGCCGCGCGGGTTCTGGCAGTGGCCGTCGCCGTCGCAGAATTGGCCGTCGCCCTTGCAACCGTAGCCCGCGACGGGGTCGCCGTTGGGCATGGTCTTGGGCGAGGTGCACTCGTGGCAGTAGCCGGACGCGGCGGCGGTCTGGTCGCAGATGCTGCCGTCGACGCACCAGTCGTCGCGGAACTCCTTGCCGCTGTAGCAGGTGAGCGCGGAGTCGCGCGGGATGCGCGGCATGCAGGAGCCGATGTCGTCGCAGTACTTGTCGCTGCCGCACTGGCCCGTCGAGCCCGGCGCGCACTCCTTGCAGATGCCGAGGAAGCAGTGGTCGCTCTGGCACGCGGAGTCCTTCTGGCACGCGGCGCCGTTGATGTTGGGCGCCTCGCAGAAGCCGTAGTTGCAAACCTGGCCGCTGTTGCACTCGCCGTCGTGGATGCAGAACGGCTGGCAGTGCACTTCGGTGCCCGCGTAGAAGTCGCCCTGCTTGCCCATGCAGAGGCGCACCTGGCAGGTCGTGTCCTGCGAGACGCCGTTGCGGTCGATCTTGTGCGTGCCCGCGTCCACGAAGCGGCCCATGCAGAACTTCTCGCCGTCGTACGTCATGCTGGTGCCGAAGGTGCCGAGGTCGAAGCCGACGCCGGGGGCGATGTTGATCACGCCGAGGCTGAACTCGCCGTCGAGCGTGATGTCGAGCGGGTCGGAGGGCGACGCGCCGCTGACGAACTGGAAGACGCTGCGGCTGAACGGGCTCTGCTGTTCGATGCGCATGCCGAACTCGGTGTCGGCGGCGGTGCAGGGGCGCGAGCACTTTCCGGCGAGGCAGGTCTCGCCGCTGTAGCAGGCTGAGTTGTTGGTGCACGAGACGAGGCTCGAGCCGCACGTCGTGTCGCGGTTGTTCAGGAAGATCTGCACCTCGCTGCTGCCGCCGCCGAGGAAGTGCGCGAACTCGAGGCCGGGGATGAGCTTCTCGATGGGGAGCTGGCCCGCGGTGGTGCCGCGCGCGGTCATCATCGAGGTGTGCGCCTGCGGATCGACCTCGGCGTAGAGCGCTTCGCGGCCGAGCTGCATCGTGATCGGGAGCGAGGTGTCCTTCGACTTGATCTTGATGGGGATCTTGAGCTTCAGCGTGGTTTTGCCCTCGAAGAGCATCGACCACTTCTCCTGCGCGGGCACGAAGTTGATGGGATCGCTGCCCGCCCACCGGCTCCAGTCGGGCGCCCAGTCGTGCGTGTTGTCGACGTTGCCGAAGTGGAAGGAGATCTTTCCTTCGTCGTCCATGGTGAGGAATTCGATGCCGGGGATGCGAAGCACCTTCTCGATCTCCAGGTAGACGTGCGCGGGGTTGACGATGACCTGCAACAGGCCCGCGTTGCCGGCGTCGGACAGGAAGGTGTTCTCGGGTGCGGGGATGCCGTTCCACAGCTTCATGCCGGCGCGGTGCTGGAGCAGGCCGTGCTTGGAGAAGCCGATCGAGCCCGTGAGCCAGGTGGGCGCGTCGCTGCTCACGTTGGGGATGCGCAGGAAGAACATCGGGTCGCTCGGGTCGACGGCGAGCGAGGCTTGGTAGCCGATGGGCACGGGCTCGAGCTGGCCCGGGAGCGCGATGTTGATGCCGGCGAGCAGGCCGCCGAAGACGTAGGCGCGGTCCTCGTTGAGCGGGGCGTTGAGCCACTTGAGCTCGCGGCCGGGGGCGATGCCGGCGCCGATGCTGGGGGCGTCAAAGCGCCAGCCGTTGGTGAGGCGCTCGGCGGGGAAGGGGATGGTGAGGCGACCGCCGGCGGAGAGCGGGCTGCCGGTGGTGACGCCGAAGTTCGTGAGCGGGACGGGGAGGTACACGTCGACGTTCGCGTCGAGGTGCGCGAAGGGCAGGCTGAGCGCGGGCGAGGTGTAGAAGTAGCCGAAGCCCGACGTGAGGTAGCGGTTTGGGACGGTGCCGCCGTGGCCGTCGTCGGCGGCGCGCCAGCCGGTGAAGCCGATGTCGTTCTTGTCGAGATCGGTGACGATCATCCAGCGCACGTTCGTGAGCGGGTCGACGTACTCGATGCTGTCGCAGTTGACGCCGAGCGTGCACGGCGGCGGGAAGCTCGAGGGGCCGGCGGTGAGGCGCGCGGCGAAGTTCGTGGGCGCGAGGAAGGCGGGCGCGCTGAGCTGGCTGCCGGGCGGGAGGGCGCCGTGGCAGAGGCCGCTTGCGCACTGGTCGTTCGAGGTGGACGGGTCGCCGTCGTCGCAGGCTGTGCCATCGGGCTGGTCGGCGAGCGCGCAGGACGTGCTCGTGCAGGTGAGCGTCTTGCACTTGGGCGTGCCCTGGCATGTGCCGAAGTGGCACTGGTCGGTCGCGGTGAGCGGGTCGCCGTCGTCGCAGGAGGTGCCGTCGGGCTGGTTCGAGATCACGCAGCCGCCCGCGGCCGGGGAGCACGCGGCGGTCTTGCAGGCGCCTGGGTCGGCGCAAGTGACGGGCGTGCCCGCGGTGCAGGAGCCGTCCTGGGCGCAGCGGTCGCCGACGGTGCAGGGGTCGCCGTCTTCGCAGGTGGTGTTGAGGACGGTCGCGCCCGCGCAGGCGTGGTCGAGGCCGTCGCAGCGGGGGCGGTTGTTGCCTTGCGCGGGCGTGAGGATGCCGGACTGCAGCGCGAGGACTTCGGCGGCGGAGAGTGCGTGGTCGAAGAGCGCGACTTGATCGAGCGCGCCGTCGAGGAAGCCGCCCATGCCTGTCCATCCGGCCACGAAGGCCTGTCCGTCGAGCGAGGCGGCGGCAAGCGAGGACGTGTCGTTCCAGGCGCTCGAGGCGCACACGCGCGCGCCGTCGAGGTAGAGCGCGCAGCCGACCTTGGGTTGGCAGGTGAGCGCCGCGTGGTGCCAGGCGCCGTCGTCGACGCGGGAGGCAGAGCTGCACGCGGGCTCGTAGGACGCGAACGCGACCTTGTAGGACAAGCGCCCGCTGCTCACGAACACTTCGCGATCGAGCGCCGCGGGGCCCGGCAAGGCGCCACCGAAGAGGCCGCCCGTGGGGCTCGTGGTCTTGAACCAGGCCGCCTCCGTGAAGTCCGTGGCCGCGAGCGTCTGCGCGCGCGAGACGTACGCGTGGTTCGCCGCGCTGAGAGTCAGCGCCTTGCCGAAGCGGCCCGCGTTGTCGAAGGCCACCGTGCCGTTCCACAGGCCGTAGTTGCCGCTGCCGCTGTCGTCGATGGCCGTGACGGTCTGGCCCTCGTCGAAGTCCCACAAGAGCGTCGGGCCGGTGTCCTGGCACGTGCCGTCGGGGCGCAAGCGGCCGTCCATGCAGCCGTCGAAGTCGGGGCCGTCGCAGAGCTTGGGCGCGTAGCTGCACGAGCCCGCGACACAAGCAGTGTCGAGCCACGCGAACTGCGCGCAGTCGGCGATGGAGGCGCACGGGCCGGAGGCGGGCGTGAGGCAGGCCGAGGTGGCGTCGGCGCTGGCGACGCACGTGCCGCCGCAGTCGAGCAGGCCTCGCGCGGAGCAGTCGCTGCACACGCCCGACTTGCAGGTGTCGCCGGGGCCGCCGCAGGGCGTGCCGTCGAGGGCGGGCGCGTTGCTGCACGAGGAGGTGGCCGGGTTGCACGTGCCGATGGAGCAGGCTGCGCCGAGGGAGACCTCGTCGAGGAAGGTCCACTTGTTGCTGGGGTTTCCGCTGAAGGTCACGCGCACGTAGCGGGCGGTGAGGCCGCCGAGGTCGAGGATGACGTCGCCGCGGCCGCCGGGCGCGATGGCCGGGAGCGTGTGCGCGGCGAGCGTGAACGTGCGCGTGTCGGCGAAGGTGGTGCCGTTGTCGCTGAAGGACACGTCGACGCGCGAGGGCTGCGCCGCGACCACCGAGCCGCTCGTGGCCGTGCCGATGCCGAGGGTCAAGGTGGTGAGCGGGCGCGACGCGGGCGAGCGCAGCGTGACGACGGGCGTGACGCCCTTGAAGCCGGCCCAGCCGCCGCTGCTCAAGGGTCCGCCGCGGCGCGTGTCGGTGAGGAGGCCAGTCGCGTACGTCGTGAACGTGCCGTGCGCGGTGTCGGTGAAGCAGGTGGTGGGCGCGTTGGCGGACTCTGCGAAGCACTGCGGCGCCGTGTTGTACGCGTACGCGAGCGGCGCGTCGTTCGGGCTGTAGCCGCAGGCGAT
>JAFEBC010000753.1 GCA_018266095.1 Deltaproteobacteria bacterium | reverse complement strand
TGCTCGTCGACGACGCGGGCGTCACCAACACGCTCTCGATCACGCCGACCGATCTCCCCGACGGCGTCATCGCCCTGTCCACCGTCCTCGTGCGCGCGGGCGATCCTCCCTTCGGCGCCACGCCTGACTCGGGCACGCAGTTCGCGCTCAGCGACTTCACGCAGGCCAGCTCCAGCGTCGGCCTCGTCGACGGCCGCTCGTTCGCGCTGCAGAAGGCCACCGGCCAGCCCACGACGGGCAAGGCCGCGCTCGTCTACACCTACGTCAACGACGCGGGCACCTCCGCCGCCGAGGGCAAGCGCTACGAGGCGCACGGCACGCTCGACGCCACGCTCCCGTACGTGTTCGGCTCGCAGCCCGACGGCGGCACCTTCGACGCCGGCCGCACCGTCCTCCTCCACGCCGAGTTCTGATCGCTGCTACATTTCGCGGCATGCTCGACATCGACGCCGCGAAGCGAAATCCGTTCACGCCAGGGCTCTTCAACGGCCAGGTCGCGCTCGTCACCGGCGGCGGCACCGGCATCGGCAAGGCCATCGCGCGAGAGCTCTTGGAGCTTGGCGCGAAGGTCGTGATCGCGAGCCGCAAGCCGGATCACCTCGAGCCGGCAGCCGCTGAACTCAGCAAGTACGGCGAGGTCCTCGCGCAGACGTGCGACATCCGCGATCTCGCGCAGGTGGAGGCGCTGGTGGGCGCCGCGCTCGACAAGTTCGGCCGCATCGACGTGCTCATCAACAACGCCGGCGGCCAGTTCCCCATGCCCGCCTCCGAGATGTCCTCGAAGGGCTTCGAGGCGGTGGTGCGCAACAACCTCATCGGCACCTTCAACATGACCCGCGAGGTGGCCACGCGCGCGATGTTGCCCCACAAGCGCGGCAGCATCGTCAACATCACCGCCATGGTCACGCGCGGATTCGCGGGCATGTCTCACACCGGCGCGGCGCGGGCGGGCGTCGAGAACCTCACCATGTCGCTCGCGGTCGAGTGGGCCTGGGCCGACGTGCGCGTGAACGCGGTGGCGCCCGGCATCATCCGCTCGAGCGGCATCGATCAGTACCCGCAAGAGCTGGTGGCGAGCAGCCTGCACCGAACGCCGCAGAAGCGCTTCGGCACCGTAGAGGAGGTCGCGCACTCGGTGGTGTTCCTGGCCTCGCCTGCCGCGCAGTTCATCACCGGCGCGACGCTCAAGATCGACGGCGGCGGCTCGCTGTGGGGCGACCTGTGGGAGATCCCGCCGCGCGAGGACGGCATCACGTAGCCGACGATCGCCGCGACACGCGTCGAGCGCGTCTGGCTATTGCGCAGGCTTGGGTGCGAGGCGCGACTCGGCCCGCTTTCGCACCGCATCGATCGTGTCCTTGAGGCCGCGGTCTGCCAGATAGCTGCGGATGAACCCCGGCACGTAGCGGCCGACCTCCACTGCGCTCGCGTACTCGATGAGCGTGGCCTTGCCGTCGTCCTGCGGCCAGAGCTGCCAGTGCCCGCGCACGGCGGCCACCTCGTGCGGCAGGTCCTGCGCCAGCGCGAAGTCCATGTGCCACGCGTCCTTGCTCCACGTGTAGTCGAGCCCGTACGTCACGCTCTGGATGCTCGCGTCGATGGTCTGCACCGCGCGCTCGCCGGTGGCGTCGTCGTGGCGCAGCACCTGCACCGACTTGAGCCGCGGCATGAACTCCGGGAAGTCCGCGTGGTGCGTGAGCACCGCGAACACCTCCGAGGGCGGGCACCGGGCGAAGGCCCACACGAGCAGCTCGCCGCCGGTCTCGCCTTCCTTCGCGCGCGAGAGCACGACGCCCGCGCGCAGCTTGGCCTTCTCCACCTGATCAAGCTGCGGCAGGGCAGGGAGCTCGGCCTTGCTGGGAGTCACCGTGCTGGTGGACGCGCCCGTGCTCGTGGATGCGCCCGGACTCGTGGACGTGCTGGAGGCCGCAGCGGGCAGCGCCGGAGCCACGGGAGGCGTGCTCGTCCCCGCCGCCCCAGCCCAGGCAGGCATCGTCACCATCAGCAACAGGCTCGCCGTGCGGATCATCTGCGCATCGTAGCGCGGCTTCCCTCGCGCCGCTGCATCCGCAAACTTCCCCCGGCGATCGTTCGGGTCAGAAGAAGAGCACGGTGAAGCCCGTCGCCGTCGCGCCCAGCGTCACGTAGCCGTTGATCTGATGCACCAGCGCCAGGTCGCGCTGCGAGAGCTTTCCCTCCTGGCTCGCGGTGATGATGCCGAGCACGACCTCGCCGATCATGCCCGCCGTCGCGATCGCCATCGCGGTCTTGTGCAGCGTGGCCGAATCGAGCCGCGCCGGCTTGTCGATCGGGCTGGGCGCGAAGAGGGCGAGGAGGCCCGTGCCCGTGAAGATGGCCGCCGAGGGGTAGGCCGCGATCGCGTGCGGCGTGATGAACTTCCCGGTGTCTCCGCCGCCGCCGTACTTGTCGCTCAAGTTGAGCTGCCCCAGCACCACCGCCGTGGTCATCGCCGCCAGGTTCACGAAGCCCGCCACCTGGTGCATTTGCAGCATCCAGCGTCGCCGCTCCAGCGCCCGCGTCGTCTCCTCGGCCTTCGCCCGCGCCTCCGCATCGAGCGTGGGCGCGGGCGCGAGCAGATCGAAGTCGTCGTCCGCGGCCGCCGGCTTGGGGACCGGGCCCGCTTGCGTCGCCTGCGTGGGCGCGCTGGGCAGCGCCTTCACGGGCGGGGGCGTCGACGCGGCTGCTGGAGGAGCCTTGGTGGGCGCAGGTGGCGGCGCAGCCTTGGTCGGCGCGGGAGGCGCAGCCTTGGTCGGCGCGGGAGGCGGTGCGGCCTCTCCCCTGGTGGTCTGCGCACGGCCCGGGAACGCCCAGCACGCACACGCCATCGCGAGGAGCACACTCGTCCGCCGCAGCCTCAATCCCCACCGCACCTTTCGGGCCCCCTCGCGTACGACGTCCGCCGCATCGTCGCACACCTCCCCGGGGGCTGTCCGGTCAGACCTCCGTCGGCTCACTCCGCCATGGCGAGCCGCGGGTCGGCCAGGGGCGCGCGCTCGAGCTGCAACTGCATCACCCACGAGATGCGCACCAGCATGCGGCGCAGCTCGATGGCGCGCAGATCGAGCGAGTGATCCTCGCCGTTGTCGAACGCCGACGTCACCAGCGCCGCCTCCAGCGCGCCGCGCGCGAACACGGGACAGACGAGGTGCCGTCCAGTGGTGTGATGACAGGCGGTCAAGGTCAGCCCCGCGTCCATCTCCGACAGCGGCGGCACACACGACGGAAGGTCCGGCTGGTCGCCGAACGGACAGGTCATCTCCGCGTTCGCCAGCCTCACGCCGGAGCCGCCGCGCACATCGAAGACATAGAGCGCCGGCCCGCCATCACGCTCCCACGCGAGCGCGAGCGTCTCGATCTGCGGCAACGCGCAAAGCGCCAGGGCGAGGGGAGAAGGAGGCGGTGCGGCAGACAAACTCGGGACCGGGAGCATCGAGACCTTTGGCGTCCCCCACATCCGCGATCTCGCACGAAGGGCCGTGTGCTCTACAAGTCCCCACTGTAGGGGACCTGCCCTCAGGTAGAACTACCCGAGACGCAGGTCTCCCAGGCTCGCGGCCGCGCTTCAGACCGCGGCGCTCGGCGGCGACTGCGGCACCGGATCGGTGGGCGCGGTCGAGGTCACCGACAGCGGCTTCACCAGCGCCGCCGCCAGCACCTCCTCCATGCGCTCGACCAGCACCACCTCGAGGCCCTTCAGCGCCTCCTCGGGGATGTCGGCGAGATCGCGCGCGCACTTCTTCGGCAGGATGACGCGCTTCATGCCCATGCGGATGGCGGCCAGGACTTTCTCCTTGATGCCGCCCACCGGGAGCACGCGGCCGCGCAGCGTGGCCTCGCCCGTCATCGCCACGTCGTCGCGCACGCGCACGCCCGTCAGCAGGGACACGAGCGCAGTGAACAGCGTCACGCCTGCGCTCGGGCCGTCCTTGGGCGTGCCGCCCGCGGGCAAGTGGATGTGCACGTCGAGCCCCGCCAGCGGATCGGCCGGCAGCCCGAGCTCGCTCGCGTGTGCCCGCACGTAGCTCGTGGCCGCCTGCGCCGACTCGCGCATCACGTCACCGAGCTGACCGGTGAGGATGAGCTTGCCGTGCCCCGGCATCGAGGTGGTCTCGACGAAGAGCACCTCCCCGCCCACCGGCGTCCACGCGAGGCCCGCCGCCACGCCCGGGAGCGCGGTGCGATCGGGCGCCTCGGGCAGGATCTTGTCCGGCCCCAGCAGCGTCTCGATCTCCGGCGCGTCGATCACGCGCTCGATGGCCGCGCCGCCCGTCGGCAACGCGCCGCTCACGCGCTCGACCGCGAGCCCACGGCACACCTCCGCCAGCCGCCGCTCGAGCCCGCGCACGCCCGCCTCGCGCGTGTGCCGCAGCACGATGCGCTCCAGCGCCGCCCGCGTGAACGTGATGGTCACGTCCGAGAGCCCGTGCACCTCGGCCTGCTTCGGCACCAGGTGCTCGCGCGCGATGGCGATCTTTTCGTCCACGGTGTAGCTGGGGATCTCGATGATCTCCATGCGGTCCCGCAGCGGCGCGGGGATGCCATCGAAGCCGTTCGCCGTGGCCAGGAACAGCACCTTGGACAAGTCGAGCGGCACCTCGAGGTAGTGGTCCGCGAACGCGTGGTTCTGCTCGGGGTCCAGGACCTCGAGCAGCGCCGCGGAGGGATCGCCCTGCGCGCCGCTGCCCATCTTGTCGATCTCGTCCAGCAGCATCACCGGATTGCTCGTGCCCGCGCGCTTCATGGCCTGCACGAAGCGCCCCGGCAGCGCGCCGACGTACGTGCGCCGGTGCCCGCGGACCTCGGCTTCGTCACGCACGCCGCCCAAGCTGACGCGCACGAACTTGCGCCCCATGGCCTTGGCGATGCTCTGGCCGAGCGACGTCTTGCCCACGCCCGGCGGCCCGATGAGGCAGAGGATCGGCCCCTTCAAGTCCTTCTTCAGCGAGCGCACGGCCAGGTACTCCGCGATGCGCTTCTTCACCTTCTCGAGGCCGTTGTGGTCCTTGTCGAGCTGCGCCTGCGCGTTGCCCACGTCGGTGTTGTCGGGCGTGACCTTCCCCCACGGCAGGTCCGCGATCCACGTCAGCCACGTGCGCGCCACCGACACCTCCGGCGACGCCTGCGGCAGCGACGCGAGCCGCTTGAGCTCCTTCTCGACCTGCGCGCGCACCTCCTTCGACAGCTCGACCTCGTCGAGCCGCTTCTTGAGCACCTTCGCGCCGTTCTGCTCGTCGTCGTCCTCGTCCGGATCCTCGCCGGCCTTCTGGCGCGCGAGCGCGTTCAGCTCCTTCTGGATCGCGCGCATGCGCCCGCGGAGCATGTGCTCACGCTCCTGCTTGCCCACCTGGGCGCGCACCGCGCCGTCGATCTTGCTCGACACATCGAGCAGCTCGCGGCGGCGACCCAGCATCTGCACCACGAGCTCCAGGCGCTCCTCGAGCACCGTGGCCTCGAGCGCCGCGCGCTTCTCTTCCGTGGGCGCGGGCACGCGGAACGCCAACAGGTCCGCCAGCTTCCCGGGCTCGGTCATCGCCTGGATCTGCTCGCCGATCTCGTTGGGCACGTTCGGCAGCATCGAGAGGATCTCACGCGAGAGCTTCTTGGCCTCCATCGCCAGCGCCGCCACCTTGGCGCTGTACGGCGGCTTGGGCTCCGGCTGCACCGACACGCTCGCGATCGCGTACGGCTCCTCCTGCGTGATCACGCCCAGCTCGACGCGCGCCAGGCCCTCGAGCAGCATGGTCGTCTCGCCGCCGCGCTCCTTGGCGACGCGCACGATCTTCGCGGCCACGCCGATGGGGCCCCACTCGATCTCGGTGCCTTCGCCGTGCTTCTCTTCCGCGCCCTCGGGCGCCTCCTCGCTCTCGACTTCGACCGCGATCGCCACGAGACCGTCGTCGCGGGCGATGCGCTCGCTGGCGAACTTCGCGGTGTCCTCGTCGATCACGAGCGCAGCCATCGTCCCGGGGAAGAGGACGAAGCCCTCCTCGGACCACACGGGGAGCTGCGACGGAATGCGGATGTCCCTATCAGCCATGGTGAGCCTCCGGGGTGCACCGTAATGATGATGTGGGGGGTGTCAAACGCGGGCCACGAAAAAAGCGAAGGGGATCCGCGTGTGTAGGCGATGCCGGAGGGGGGAAAAGGATTCGCGGAGGGGTGAACACATCGGTGAACACACCTCACACGATTTCTCGGTGAACACATCCGGTGAACACATCTCACACGATTTCTTGGGCGGGGAACAGGAGGGCGAGGAGCACGGAACAGGAACACAGAGGAGCAGGAGGAACACCGAGAGGGAGAGAAGAAGAAGAGAAGAAGAGAAGAAGAAGAAGAAGAAGAAGAACAGAAGAGAAGAACAGAAGAGAAGAACACCTCTCACACGATTTTCTTGGTGTAGCGATCTGATACCGGTGGTCCCAAAATCGGACACAGAGAACACGTCTCAAACGAGTCCTTGGTGTAGCGATTCGATACCAGCGGTCCGAAAATCGGACCACCAAACGCGAGCGCGCAACCCCATCGACACTCTTGTACAGCGCAGCATCCCGATTGGTACGCAACTTGCTTTGTGCGGGCCGCCATGGCCTATCCCGTGCGTCACTTCGACCCTCAGACGACCTACTTCGTCACCTCACGCACCCTTCAGTCCCGCTTCCTGATGACGCCGAGCCGCAAGGTGAACGAGCTCATCGGAGGAATCCTCGCCCGCGCCGTTCGCCAAAGTGGCGTCGAGCTCTTCGCCCACGTGTTCACCTCGAACCATTTCCACCTCATGGTGCGCCCGCCGTCAGCGATCGCGATGAGCCGCTTCATGCAGCGCCTGCAAAGCGACATCGCCATCAAGATAGGCCGGCTCGTCGGCTGGCGCGGGCGCTTCTTCGGGCGCCGGTATTCGGCAGAGCCGATCGTCGACGAGGGCGCCCAAATCGAGCGGCTCCGGTACATCCTCAGCCATGGCGTCAAGGAGGGCCTGGTCTCGGCGGTCCGAAAATGGCCAGGGACGAGCTGCGCGCAGGCGCTCCTCGAGGGGCGCGCGGAGTCGCAGGAGCGTTGGCGCAACTGGACCAAGCGCTGGACGATGGAGGTCGCCCAGGGCACCGCGGTGGGCCGCTTCTCGGAGCAGTGTCCGAGTGAGGGCGAGGCGCTGCTGCTATCGCCGCTTCCTTGCTGGGCTCATCTCCCGGCGACGCATCGCGCGCAGCTCGTGGCGCAGATGGTGGCGGACATCGACCGAACCGCGCCTGCACGGCGGGCAGGGCTTGGGCCCCAGGCCATCGTTCGCCAAGATCCGCTCGGCCGGCCGACTCACACCAAGCACTCGGCGCGCCCGAAGGCGCACGCGTCCACAAAGGAGCTCTGGGTCGCCGCGGTTCGGAAGTACCAGGCTGTGCTTGCTGCGTTTCGCGAGGCGTCCAGGCAATGGCTTCGCGGGGTGTTCGACGTGGAGTTTCCCCAGCATTGCTTCCGGCCGCCGACCTGGAGCGTGCCTATTGGAATCGTGTGAGATGTAAAGCAGGGTCCGATGATGTGAAGCCGGAGGCGTCGGAGCTACCCCGCGAAGTCCTCGACGAGCCGGCTAAACAGACTTGGTGCGCGCGCCACGAGCCCTAGCATCGCGGAGCGTAGCCGCGGCCTGCGCGCGATCCCCAACAGCGCTTGGGCGGGCAGGGCGTAGCGGAGCCACGCGCGTCGAAGCGATCGGTGGTAGCGGCCCAGCGCGTCGGATAGCACTCGCGCATCGAACGGGCGTGAGAGGGGAGCCAACTGCTCCGCGAGCCGCTCCGCCGACATGAACGCGAGCGACAGTCCCTGACCCGTAATTGCGTCGACATACCCCGCGGCGTCGCCGACCAGCGCGACACGGCCCTTCGCGCGTGCGAGCGCAGGTCGAAGCAAAGGACCGGCGCCGCGTGATTCACTCGTCACTTCAGCGCTTTGAAGGTGCTCCTGCACGGAGGGGAAGCGCGCGATCAGTTCGTTGAAGCTGACCTTTACGCTCTCAAAATCGTGTGAGAGGTGTTGCGGGTGTTGCGCCGCCCTCGCGCTCGCAAAATCGTGTGAGAGGTGTCCCAAAGGCGCATCCCACAAGAACGCAACGTTCACCACCCTCTCCCCCACCGGCGTCACATAGCACTCCACCCCCGCCGCCCAGTGCACCTCCACGAACTCGCTCCACGGCGCGCACGCGAAGTGCCTGCGCAGCCCATGCCTGCGCAGCCTCGGATGCGGCCTCCCCTCGAGGCCGGCCAGCTTGCGCACCTGCGATTGCAGGCCGTCCGCGCCGACCAGGAGTGACGCGGTCACCTCGCGCTCGCTCACGCGCGCCCGCACGTGATCCGCCAGCACCTCGAGGCCGGACGCAGCCCCACGCACGATCTCGATCGACGGCAGCGTCCCCGCGCGCGCGAGCAGCGCCTCCGAGAGCGCCACTCGCCGCACACCCAGGCCATCCCCGCGCGTGAACCTCGCCCGCGCCTCCGGCCCGCCCGCCTGCGTGTAGAGGATGCCGCGGAAGGGCGCACACCGCCTGCGATCGAGCCCCTCCAGGGCCCCCAGCCGCTCCAGCGCGCGCAGACCCGCGGGCATCAGGCCCTCGCCGCAAGCCTTGTCGATGTCGCCCCGCTGCCGCTCGACCACCGTGACCGACAGGCCCGCTCGCGCCGCGCAGATCGCCGTCGCCAGACCCGCGGGACCGCCGCCGATGACGAGCAGGTCGCGCACGCGTCGCCTCTAATCGCCCGCTTCGGACGTGAGCGCGTTGCGCACGCGCATGGCCGTGAGCGCCGCGGTGGAGCGCGCGACCTCCTTGAGCACGCCCAGCGTGGTCACGCGCGCAGGCGGCAAGAGCTCGCCCGCGTAGAAGAGCCGCAGGGACTCGCTCCGCCGCAGCTTGCCCGACGAGGTGCGCGGCAGCGTCCCCGGGTCGAGCAGCTCGACGCCATAGGGCCGCACGCCCGTGCGCTCGACCACCCGCGCGCGGATCGCCTCGGCGAGCGTCTCCTCGGGGATCGCGGGCGCGCTCTTGTCGGTGTCCTTCTCGACGAACAACAGGAGCTCCTCGCCCTCGCCCTTCTGCGGCACGAAGCCGACCGCGGCCACGCAGCCCGCGCGCACGCCGGGCAGGCCCTCGAGCGCCTCCTCGAACTCCTGGGGCGCGTGGTTCTTTCCGCGCACGATGACGAGGTCCTTCTTGCGCCCACAGAGGAACAGCTCGCCGTCGTGCACGAAGCCCAGGTCGCCCGTGTCGAGCCAGCCGCCCTCCAGCGCGCGCTCGGTGGCCGGGAGATCGCCCAGGTATCCCTGCATCACCGAGGGCCCGCGCACCTTCACCGCGCCCACTTGATCGACGCCGAGCGTCTCGCCCGACGCACCCGCGATCCGCACCTCCATGCCCGGCACCGGCGGCCCCAGCGCCACCACCTCGCGCACCGCGCTCGACTCCGCGGGCATCTTCACCTCGCCCCGCAGGCTCAACGCATCCGCCTCGACGGCCAGCGTGCGCAGGCCGCGCGCGAGGGGCGTGAACGTGACCGCCAAAGAAGCCTCTGAGAGCCCGTACACCGGCATCAGCGAGCGCGCATCGAATCCCCAGCGCGAGAAGCGCTGACAGAAGGCCCGCGCGATCTCGGCGGACACCGGCTCGGCGCCGTTGAGCGCCCGCGTCCAGCTCGACAGATCGCAGCCCTCGAGATCCTGATCGCGCACGCGCTTGAGGCACAGGCCGTACGCGAAGTTCGGCGCCGGCGACACCGTGGCCCGGTGCCGCGCGATGGCCCGCAGCCACAGCGCCGGGCGCGCCAGGAACAGCTCGGGCGGGATCAGCGTCAGGGGCCCTGGATGGCGCACGGCCAGGAGCAGACAGCCGATGAGCCCCATGTCGTGGTACAGCGGCAGCCAGCTCGCGCCGCGCTGCTTCACCGCGCCGCCCTCGGGCAGGAACGTGTCGATCGAGGCCGCGTTGGCGAGCACGTTGCGGTGCGAGAGGCCGACCGGCTTGGGATCGACGGTCGTCCCCGAGGAGAACTGGACGAGCGCCAGGTCCTCGGGCCGCCGGTGCCGCAACAGCTCGCCGCGCCCGCGCGCGTAGAGCGTGCTCACGTGATGCAGCCCCAGCTTGGGCCGCGCCCGCGACACCGCCACCCCCAGCAGCTTGCCCACGCGCGCGTCCGTCAGCACCACGCGGGCCTGCGCGCGCAGGATGAGCGACGCCGTGCGCGCGTGGTACTCGTCGAGCCGCCCCAGCCGCACCGGCGGATAGAGCGGCACCGGCACCGCGCCCGCGGCCAGCGCGCCGAAGAACGCGTCCATGAAGTCCAGGCCTGTGGGCAGCACCAGCACCACGCGATCGCCCGCCTCGACGCCGAGCTCGGCCAGCGCCACCGCGACGGTCTTGGCCCGCGCGAAGATCTCGCTGAACGAGTGGAACGACTCGCGCTCCTGCGCGTCGAGGAAGGTGAGCCCCTCGCTGGACCTCGCCGCGGCCGCGAGCGATTCGAGGATGGTCTCGTGCGGCATCGCCGGCGCGGGCGCGCCGACCAGTCGGGCCAGCGTCGTCACTTCGGCGTCTCCGTGGTGCGCAGGACCACCAGCTTGGCCAGCTCGCTCACGGTGCGGATGCCGCCCGCGTCCTCCTCGCGCAGCGCCACGCGGAAGGTGTTCTCCAGCTCCACGACCAGGGTCAGGAGCGACACGGAGTCGAGCTGCAGCTCCTCCACCAGCGTCGTGTCCGGCGTGAGCGCGCCCGTGAACGCGAGCTCCTGGCGCAGCACGCGGTCGATCTCGGCGATCACCCGCTCCTCGGTCACGCGCACCTCGGGCGCCGGCGCAAGAGAGGCGGGCTCAGTCATGGCGCGCTCCGGGGACGAACCGGCGCGTGTGCGCGAAGGCCTGCGCGTAGCTGCCGCCCAGCGCCTGCTCCTCGGCGCGGATGCGCACCGACAAGAGCGCGGCGTTGGCGAGCGAGAACACGAGCGCGGTGACCCAATTGGTGTGGATGAGCGGCACGCAGGCGAGCTCGGTGATGACCGCCAGATAGTTCGGGTGACGAACGAATCGGTACGGCCCGCCCGTCACCGGCTCCGCGCCCGGGACCACGATGATGCGCACGTTCCAGCGCGGCCCGAGCGTTCCGATGGCCCACCACCGCAGGCCTTGCGAGGCGATGGCCAGCGCCAGGAACACGAAGCTCCAGGGCGCGATGAACGCCGTGTGCCGCACGAACGGCTCAGCGGCGCAAGCGACGAACCACAGCGCGTGCAGCGCGGTCATCACGCGAACGTGCGGCGCGCCGATCTCGAGGCCTCCCTGCTCGAAGGCCAGCGCCGCGTTGCGCTTGGACACGCGCAGCTCGACCAGCCGCTCGACGGCGATCGCGGCCAGCACCCCGAGGTAGACCATGAGCGCAGGCGTCACCATCGCAGGAGCACCAGTTCGCTGCAGAACCCGGGGCCCATCGCGAGCAGAAGACCCCACTCGCCAGGCTTGGGCTCGTTCGACGCGAGCAGGTCGCCGAGCACGAACAGCACCGACGCCGACGACAGATTCCCCAGCTCGCGCAGGCTCGTCCACGTGCGCGCAAGCGCCGCCTCGGGCAGCTCCAGAGCGGTCTGGAAGGCCTCCAGCACCTTGGGTCCGCCCGAGTGGCACACCCAGTGCGCGATGTCCTTGCGCGCGAGGCCATGCGCGGTGAGGAACGCGTCCACGTCGCCGCGGATGCGCGAGAGCACGAGCTTGGGCACCTCGGGCGAGAGCACGACCTTGAAGCCCGAATCGACCACGTCCCAGCCCATCACCCGCTCGGTGTCCGGATAGAGGACCGAGCGCGTGGCGATGATCTCCGGTGTACGCGCGCGCGCGATCGAGCGCGCTGTGGCGTCCGCGCTGGGGTCCTGGCGCGCCCCCAAGATGACCGCCGCTGCCCCGTCGCCGAAGAGGCCGCTGGCGATGATGTTGGCGATCGACAGGTCCTGAAGCTGCAGCGTGAGCGAGCACAGCTCCACCGAGAGCAAGGCCGCCTTGTGCTGCGGGAACGCGCGCACGTAGTCGCTCGCCCGCGCGATGCCCGCCGCGCCCGCGACGCAGCCCAGGCCGAAGATGGGCGTGCGCTTCAGGTCGCTGCGCAGCTTGAGCTTGTTGGCCAGCCGCGCCTCGATCGAGGGCGTGGCGATGCCGGTCACGGTCACGAAGAAGATCGCGTCCAGCTCCCGCGGCGACATCCCCGCGCGCTCGAAGGCCTGCATCAGCGCGGCCTCGCCGACCTGGGTTGCGCTCTCGATGAACGCGTCGTTGCGCTGCGCGAACGAGGTCAGCTTCTCGTACTGCTCGATGGGCAGCGCGAGGTGCCGCCCGCCCACGCGCACCGAGCGGTGGAGCTGCTCCAGCCGCTCCAGGTTGAAGTGCCGCGCGCCCCACGCCGCGCGGAAGCGCTCCAAGAGCACCTCCTGCGAGGCGAAGTGCGGCGGCAGGGCCGTCCCGACCGCGACGATCGCGGGCGCGCTCACCGGGACAGCTCGAGCGGCAGCGACACGGCGAGCGACGCCTGGCCTGCGCGCAGCAGGCGCAGGGGGATGCGGAAGTGGTTCTCCACCGGATGGCAGGCGGCGTGATCGACGGCATCACAGGCGACGGTGTCGAGCTGCAAGAGCACCTCGGAGTCGATGTCGCCCGCGTGCGTGGCCTGCGCGGTCACCTCGAGCGCCAGCGTGGTGCCGCCCGCGGCCTTGCCCGT
>JAFEBC010000752.1 GCA_018266095.1 Deltaproteobacteria bacterium | reverse complement strand
CGCCACGACCCCAGGGCCGCGGGCGCGCCGTAGTCGAAGCTGCCGGTGCCGAAGTTCCGCCGCTGGAAGCCGGCGTTGAGCGAGAAGTCCGCGTAGCCGCTCGCGAGCAGGCCCGCCGAGTAGTAGCCCTGGATGCTGTAGCTCTGCTGGCGGCCGAAGGCGTCGCGCAGCACCGTGCGCACGTCCTGCGCGCCCGTCGTCACCGGCAGGTTCTGCAGGCTGAACGTGCCCGGCGCCACCGGCACCGAGCGCACCAGCGCGCCATCGACATACACATCGAGCACCGAGGGCGTGGCCGCGAAGCCCTGCTGCGAGGGGAGCGGGCTGTAGACCCCGTACGGATCGAGCGAGCGATCGCGGCGCAGCGAGAGGCCACCGAGCAGCGCGCCGCCCCAGATGGCGCCGGGCGCGAGCGCGACCGAGTCACCCATCGCGAACGCGAGCAGGTGCTTGGGATCGTCGTAGGTGACCGCCGAGTTGCCGCGCACCACGAGGCCCGACTGCAGCCGCGAGAGCTGGGTCTGCGCCACGAGGCCGCCCGACGACGCGCCCACCTCCGTGAACACATTGAACTGCCGCGAGGTGTCGGCCTGCAGCGCGTAGCTCGAGAACACCGAGAATTCACTCTGCAGCTCCAGGTTGTCCGGCCGCGGCGCGGCGCGCAAGTCGAGCACGTGCACGCCCAGGAGCGACTTGCCCAGGAGCACCATCGCGCGGAGCGCCTTGAGATCGAGCGTGAACGACGCGTCCGAGCCCAGCGAGAACATCGACACCATCGTGCCCGCCGGCCCCGGCTCGCGGTGCGCCGACTTGGGCAGCGTGATCCCGGCCTTCACGAGCTCCGCGTCCGGCAGCCAGAGATCGCTGTTCTTGATCACGCAGATCCACACGCCCACGAGCTGCCCGTTGAGCATCACCTCGAGCGGCATCGGCTGGCCGTCGGGCCCGGGCTCGTCCTGGAGCGAGAAGTCATCGTCATTCGCGCGCGCAGGTCCGGAGGCGGCCAAGGCCAAGAGCGTCAGCGCGCACGCGCATGACCACAGGCCCTTCACGGAGCGCAGGCACCCTGGGGCACCGGCAGCGTCGCCGTCAGCGGCGCGACGCCGTCGATCTCCACCGTCGCCTGAAGCTTGCGCACCTTGGCGCAGAGGTCCTTGGGCACCGCCTCGCGGTACTCGCGCTCACCCTTGGCCAGCACGTACCAGCCGTCCCAGCTCTTCTGCGAGAGCGGCGCGTCGCCCTCGCCCAGCGCCTCGAGCGTCGTCCGCTTGGTCTTCAAGTGCACGAGGCCCGGGTTGCGCAAGGAGAAGGTCACCGCGCCCGCCTCGAGCTGCGGCGCCGTCAGCTCCGCCTTCGCCTGGCCGCCGTTCTTGGGCGCGAGGAAGATCGGCACGCCGAGCTGCGTCAGCACGCGCACCTGCGGCCCAGGCGCGCCCGCGGGCGCCGGCAGCTCGGTGATGAACATGCGGTAGGTCTTCTCCACCTCACCGAACTGCTCCGGCGTCGTGCCCACGCGGATGTGCCGCGACTCGCCCGGCTTGAGCACGAACAGCTCGGGGAACCACACCAGCGCGCGGCTCGGCTCGGTCACGATCTGCCCGTCCTTGCCCTGCGTCCACACCGTGAGCTTCACCTCGAAGCGCAGGGTGTCGCCGCCGCCGTTGTGCAAGGTCACAAAGCCGCTCGTCTCCGAGGGCTTGAGCTCCACGTTCACCGGCGCGATGTCGAGCCCGCCAGCCCGCGCCGCGAGGGGCGCGAGGACCATCAGCGCGATGAGGCCGACCCCGGACTTCCCCCTCGGCGTCATCACGTCACCTAGAAGTTCACGGTCGCGACGACCGTGTCGGAGTAGGCGCCCGAGATCACGTCCTGCGTGGCCGGGATGCGCCCGTAGACCTGCAGCGTGTTGGGCGTCGAGGGCCCCGCCGAGGTGAAGCCGGCCGGGCTGCCCGTGGTGTTCCAGGCGGTGGTGCGGCCCGAATCCGAGAAGAGGTTGTAGTTGAGGTAGTTCGACGCGCCCTGCTTCATGCGCCGCTGCCCCGATGAGGCGTTGGCGCCATTGTCGAGCTGCACCGACGAGACGATGGTGCCCTTGGTGCACGTCACCGTGAGCTGCGTCTGCCCGTCCGTGTCCGTCCCCGAGGTGGGATCGTAGTTGCCGAACCCGAGCGTCACGCCCGAGATGGTGCAGGTGCCGAGCACCGTCGCCGTCACCTGGAACGAGCCCGTCGCCGTGGTGGCCTGGGCCGAGGACGCGCCGAGGAGGGCGAGCACGCACGCGGCCGCGAAGGTCTTGCGGATGGACTTCGTCATGGAACTTCTCCAAAGTGGGCGAAGGTTTTGCACTGCGCTCCCCACATGCGCCGCGAGACCCAAGTGCAAACTTTGCGCCCAACCCAGGCAATTCACGCAATGCTGAGTCAGTTCCACGGCTTCAGCGCCGGGGCGTGTGCGCCCGCGCGGCCCAGGAGAACGATTCCTTCCCGTGTGTTGTGGACCGGACTCCTGGTGTTTTCGCTCACAATTGGAGCCGCAAACAGATGCTTTGCCTTGGGATCCTGTACCAACATCAGCGCCGGCGACGTGGCGTTCGGGGTGTACGATCCCAACAACGCGAGCAACACCGACATCACCTCCACGCTCACGTACACGTGCCTGAACCTCGTCGGCACTATCTCGCTCTCGAAGGGCAACACGGGCACGTACGCTGGTAGGAAAATGGCGGGCTCGTACGCTGATAGTTTGACCTACAATTTGTACACCGACCCGGGCCGCAACTTCGTGTGGGGCGACGGCACCGGCGGCACCGCGACCGTGGCCATCCTGCTGGGCACGGCGCTGAGCAACACCATCTATGGGCGCTTGTTCTCGGGCCAGGCGGTGTCGGCGGGCACGTATACGGACACCATCACGGTCACCTTCAACTTCTAGGTCGGGGCTGGGTGCCCGCCCGATCACTCACCGCAGAGGCGCCGAAGCGCAGAAGCTTGGATCTGAAGCCTTCAGCGCAACCCCTTGGTGCATCCGTGTTCCGTTGGAGCGCGGGCGCACCACTCCAACTGGCCCTGATCTGAGCCCTTGGGCGCGACCGGGCCCGAAAAGCGCCATCGGTCCAAACACATAGAAGTCATGTCGCCGGTTGGCACGACTCGTGCTGAAGGCACCCACATGCGCACCCACCTCCATCTCACTGCGGCCGCACTCCTCGCCCTCTCGACGCTCACTGCCTGTGGCGGTGACCTGACCGACGACTCCGGCGACGAGACCATGGACCAGGAGGGCAAGTTCCTCACGACCAACGCGGCCGGCAAGCCGGGCCTGCCGGTGTCCGTCGAGGGCAGCTCGACGCAGGTGTGGACGGTGACGGCCCGGTGGAGCGACACGAACACCACGGCCGCGAACCTTGCGGGCCTGGCGTGGGGCGCGAACTCGGGCCTGCGCTGGGACCAGAAGTTCAGCAAGTGGGTGGCCTCGATGCCGCTCGTGCAGATCGAGGACGGCTCGACGACGTTCCAGCTCACCACCCCGTACGGCAAGACCATCCGCATGCCGGTGCTGGAGTGCTCGGAGACGATGCTGCTCCTGCGCGCCGTGTTCGCGAGCTGGTACGGCCTGCCGTTCATCATCGAGGGCGGCGACTCGTCGGGCCGCGTGTACCTGGGCCACTTCGGCTTCCGCAACGCCGCGGGCCGCTACAAGGGCACGCCGAACTTCAAGACGGCCTACGCGGACTACTCGGCGCGCGGCTCGTCGGCGCTCTCGAACTGGCCGCACGACACGGCGCTGCGCGCGAAGCACCTGACGGACTCGGACGGGAACGACTGGCTGGGCACGAACGCGGGCTTCGGCGCGTGGGCGGATGAGGCGCTCTTGAACAAGCGCACCGCGTGGTTCCTCGTGTACCTGCTCGATTGGTTCGGCTCGATGAACCTCGCGGACGCCTCGAACGCGTACCACCTCGTGCCCACGGCGCTGCAGACGGGCGACATGCTGCTCGAGCGCTGGCAGAAGGTCGGCATCGGCCACACGCTGGTGCTCAAGACGGTCACGCCGCTCCCGGCCGGTCAGTTCGCGGTGGAGCTGGTGTCGGGCTCGATGCCGCGCCGCAACCCGCTCTGGGCCGACTCGGCGTGGGCGCGCTCGTACTTCCTCTCGGACATCACTGGCGGCGTCGGCACCGATGACGACGGCAACCCGTACGCCAAGCTCGGCGGCGGCCTGCGCCGGTTCCGCGTGGCCCAGCAGGTGAACGGCAAGTGGGTGAACAACGTGCCGACCTGGGATGTCGCCAACGCCATCTCCGACTCGGACCTCGCCACCATCGCGGCCCGCCCGGCGCAGTTCCAGACGCTCCTCGCCGACGTGAGCCCGCAGCAGAAGCTGACGCTCCTCGTGAACCAGATCGAGCAGGCCCGCGGCTCCCTCCGCCAGCACCCGGCGAGCTGCAGCAACCGCACGCTGCGCGAGGGCTACTTCGGCGAGCTCGTGGCGCTGGCCGCGGACCAGTGGGGCTGGGACAAGGCGACGACCGACCGCAAGTACCGCAAGGCCGAGGACTACCTCTTCCCCGAGCTCGACTACTCGGCCTCGCCGACGTGCTGCTGGGATTCGACCACGCCGGCCATGTACGACATCGTGCTCAAGTACAACACCGCGCGGCAGCAGCAGTCGTCGCAGTGCCTCGCGCCGGTGCCGTTCGAGAAGGCCAACTACCCGGCGTTCAAGGCGTACGCCGCGCAGCTCGGCCGCTCGGCGGACTGGAAGGACTGGACGCAGGACGAGGCGTGCCCGCAGGCGGGGAACGCGACGGACCGCGAGTCGGCGCACGCGGAGACGGCGTGGTGCTCGGTGCGCGACGTGGTGCACTTCTAGGCCGCGAAGGCTAGCTCTTCTTCCAAGCCCGGAACCGCTCGAGCAGCTCGTCGCGCACCTCGGGCGGCGGCTCCTCGGCGGGCAGCTTGCCCAGCACCTGGATGGTGGCCTTCATCTGCGAGAGCCAGGCGCGGCAGTGGCTGCACATGCCCAAGTGGAGCTGGAAGCGCACGCGCTCCGCGAAGCTGAGCTTGCCCTCCAGATAATCGGTGGTGATCGTCACCACCTCGCGGCACGTGATCACGGCCGCCTCCTCGTCTCGTCCTGCGTTTCCTCCTCGAGCAAGGCCCGCATACGGGTCCGCGCGCGGTGCAGGAGCACCCTCTGATTCGTCTCGGAGACGCCCAATACGTTACACACTTCGGCGCTGTCCAGGCCTTCGATGTCGCGCATGACAAGCACCGTCCGCAGCCGGTCGGGGAGCTGCTCCAGGGCCGCAAGCAAGCGTTTTCTCAGCTCTTTGTCGTTGAGGACGCGATCGGGCGTGTCGTCGGACCAGCGCTCGACCGGGTGGTTCCAGTGGCCGTTCTCGGTGAACCACGAGGGGTCGACGCCGCCCTCTTCGTCGTCCTGTGGGCCCAAGGACGACAGCGGCACCTGGCGCTGATCGCGCTCGCGGCGACTCTTGGCGCGGTTCAACACGATGGCGAAGAGCCAGGTCTTGAGGGAGCTCTTGCCCTCGAAGGTGTCGAGGCCCGTGAGGGCGGCGGCCCAGGTGTCCTGGACGATCTCCTCGGCGCCAGCGTCGCCCGCGATCGAGCGCGCGAGGCGGGTCAGCGGGCCGTGCAGGCGATTGACCAGCTCGAGGAACGCGGTCTCGTCGCGGGCGCGCAGACGCGCGATGAGCTCGGCGTCTGGGGTCTCGGCGGGCACCGGGTCACTCTGGCGCACGTCGGCGGGTCGAGGCCGGGACGATCGTCAATTCATGCCGCGGCGGCGACGCTCGGTGGCGCGCGGGAGCAGCGAGAGCACGCGCACGCGCTCCTCGGGATCGGCCGCGAGGATGAGGCGCGACTTGGCCGCGAAGAGGTCGAAGAAGGCGCGCAGGGCGGCGTGGGCCCTGTGCAGCGTCTCGGATTCGTCGGTGCGCGTGGCGGACTGACCGGCGAGGCCCGCGAGCTCGGTGAGGAGCGACTTGATCGACTGCAGATCCTCGGGGAGCAGGCCCGCGTCCTTGGCGATGGCCGGGTGCTCCTTGGCGCCTTCGAGGAGGCGCTTCAAGGCGCGCTGCACGTGCGCGGGCTGGCGGGCGTTCATCAGCTCACCCAGACCGAACGAGCGGGCGGCGCTGCGGCCGTCGGCGCCACGCGACACGCGCAGCACGGCCTCGCGGGCGTTGTGCGCGAGCGAGGCGGCCTCTTCGATCAGGTCAGCGGCGTCGGCGGAGCGGCCACGCGCGCTCACGGCGGCGGCAGGGAGCGACTGCAGGGCAGATTCCATCTCAGCCGCCAGTTCGAGCGCGGCCGCGCAGTGGTGCGGCGTGAGCCCCCGGCGCGTCAGCTCCACCTCATGCGCGCCCGCGGCCTCCACGATCGCGCGCGCGGCCACCGCGTCGGCGAGCGGATCCGAGCGAAGCTGCAGCGCGCCCGCCTCGGTGACGGCGCCGCGCTCGAGCAGGTCCTTCTTGGCCTCGCCCACCTTGCCCTCGTCCAGCTTGCGCGGCTTCGGCTCCCTCTCGGCGCCGTTCTTGGCCGGGCGGGCGCGCGAGGAGGCGGTGGCGGCGACCTCAGAGGTCTCTTTGCGGGCCATGGGCGGCCCTCCAGTGCAGGCGGCTTGGGGAGGACGACTTCGGCGGAAGCGCACACCGACGGCCCATTGTTGGACCATCAAAAGTCATTTGTAAACCCGGCCTCACGTCGCATGTCAGACCCACCTGCTAGATTGTCCGCGTGACCACTCGACTCCTCTCGATGCTGCTCCTGTGCGCCCTGCCCGCCTTCGCCGGTCCGAGGTGGGCCAACGACGCCGACAAGGCCGACGACAGCGGGCACACGTTCACCTGCCAAGGCGAGGGCAAATCGGACGAGGACGCGCTCGCGGCCGCGCTGGGCATCTGCGAGGACAAGATCTGCAAGGTGTGCGGCGTCGAGGTCGAGTCGGTCGTGGAGACCAAGGAGACGCTCACGGGCGTCGACCTGCAGCGCAAGGTCGTCGAGCGCTGCCGCAGGGTGAAGCGCGGGGCCACGGTGCCCAAGTACAAGTCGAGCGAGTGCGGGCCCGACGGCTGCCAGGCGTGGGTGCAGGTGCTCTACTCGAAGGCCGACGAGAAGGCGGAGTGCTCGAAGTTCCAGAGCGAGGACTTCGCCGATCCGGCCGCGTGCGAGAAGGACATCGACACGTTCCGGCACCTGCAGGGACGGGATGCGGACAGCTTCCGCAAGCGCGCCTCGCTGCTCACGGCGGCGCTCGCGCACTGCGACAAGATCGACGTGCGGCCCACGCCGGCGCTGATGGCGCTCGATGAGAAATTGCGCGCGGGCATGGACGAGTTCGAGTTCACCCAGAAGCGGCAGAACGCGCTCGCGGACGAGACCTCGTGGATGACGCGCGACCGCGACACGACCTTCGGCGACCACTCGCGGCAGGAGGCCATCGACGAGTTCCGGCCGCTGTGGGCCTGGTATCTGACCACGTACGAGCCGCTGCGGCAGGACTTCGCCGAGAGCAAGCTGCTCACGCAGCGGATCAAGCTGGTGCGCGACCTGGTGGCGAACAAGGCGCTGGTGTTCGACGTGCTGGAGGCCGCGCTCTCCAAGGAGTTGGACTCGGCGGCGGGCGTGCAGCGGCTGCTCAAGGCGGTGCAGGCGGCGCCTACGGGTGGGCAGTACGGGTCGCCGGACGTGCACTGGGCGGTGCTGGATTCGCTGGAGAAGCTCAAGGCCGACACGCAGGCGATCCAGGCGTGGTACCGGACGGCCTATCCGCCCACCAAGCTCGACAGGTTCGCGGTTCCGCAGAACCTCGTGCGCGTGTTCGCGAGCGACGGCGCGGTGTCGCAGGAGGAGTGGGATTGGACGTACGCCATGATCGGCGCGGGGCAGTGCTCGTGGTGCTCGCGCATGCTCCTGGCGGTGAAGGACCACGGCGCGCCCGAGACGCGGCTCACGCGGGCGCAGGATGCGCTGGAGCAGGCGATCAAGCTGTCCAGGCGCGCGCAGACGCCCAAGGACCAGGCGTACACGTGGAGCAACCTCGGGCCGATGAAGGACCCGGCGTTCCTGTTGGCCTTCGAGCCGCGGCTCAAGCCCGAGGTGCGCGCGTGGCTCGACTGGGGGTTCTGGAAGACGGTGCTGG
>JAFEBC010000751.1 GCA_018266095.1 Deltaproteobacteria bacterium | reverse complement strand
TCGTCGACCTGCACGTCGGGGTTGAGGCCCTGCAGCGTCTTCTTGGCCGACTCCGTCTTGGGCAGGCCCACGGTCGCCGTCGAGTGCAGCACCTGGCGCTGCAGGTTCGAGGCGTCGACCACGTCGTCGTCGATGATGCCCAGGCGGCCCACGCCGGCCGCGGCGAGATAGAGGGCCGCGGGTGAGCCGAGGCCGCCGGCGCCGATGAGCAGCACCTTGGACGCGAGCAGCTTGGCCTGGCCGGCCTCGCCGACCTCGGGGATGAGCAGGTGGCGGCTGTAGCGTCCGCGCTGCGCTTCGGTGAGCCGCGGCGGGATGTCGATGGGGAAGTGGCCGTCCTTCCACGCGCCGAACCCGCCGGCGAGCGAGCGGACGCGCGTGTAGCCCATCTCGTGCAGCGTGCGGCCCGCGAGGAGCGAGCGGGTGCCGCCAGCGCAGTAGAGGACGACGTCGGCGCCGTGATCGGGCACCTGCTCCTCGATGCGCAACTCCAGGAATCCACGAGGGATTTGCTTCGCGGCCGGCAGCACGCCGCCGTCGGTCTCGGTCTTCTCGCGCACGTCGATGACGATGGGCTTCTGGGCGCCAGAGAGCTGCGCCGAGAGGGCGGCGGGCGTGACTTCGGGGACGACGGCGCGCGATTCGCGCATCAGCTCCGTGCGGCTCTTCGGGTCGGACATGGACGCTTGGCTCCACCCGCTGCAGGCGGGGACATGAAGCGGTGCGTCAGTGTGATGCCAGAACCCGCGAGGCGGTGCGATCGGTCGGTTGCGCGAGGCCCTGCGAAACGGCCACAGCCTCAACGCGGAGGCGCGGAGACGCGGAGGAGCCCTCGGCTTTTTGTTGTGCCTCGGGAGGCAGGCAGCGCGGAGGCACGACCACGACAGGCGGCAGCGGGCACTTCGTGCAGGGTCCGCGCAGCGGGATGAGCAGCCGCTGGCTGAGGTGCAGGAACGTCTTCTTGCCCATGTGGTTCACGCGCTGGATGGCGGCCACGGTGGTGTTGTAGCGGCGCGCGATGTGGCCGAGCGTCATGCCCTTCTGCACCTTCATCACCACCAGGTTCTGCTCGGGCCGCTGCGCGAGGAGCGGCTGGATGCGCCGCCCCAGCTCCTGCGACCGCGGCGAGAAGAAGCGCACGTGGAAGTGGTCCTTGTGCCGCCGCGCGTGCTGGAAGAGCGAGGCCTTGCCGGCGCGGAAGAGGCGGTCCACCCAGGTCAGGTCCTCGCCCTGCGCGAGCGCGTAGTTGCGCAGGATCTTCTGGATGCCGCGGTCGACGAGCACCACCTGGATGTCGGCGTTCACGAGCAGCGTGCGCAGGAGCGCCCAGTTGCGTTGCGCGTCGAACATCCGCTCGCGGTTGCGCCCGCCGGGCATGGTGTCGCCCTTGTAGAAGAAGCCGATGTCGGCGTCGCGGCCCGACTGGTGAGACTTGTGCGGGCGCAGGTAGCCGCCGTCCTTGTTGCCGATGTGCGAGAGGCGCGCGGGCGCGGAGTTGGGGAACTGCGCGTGCACGGCGCGGAAGGCGGCCGCGAGCGCGTCGACGGACTCCTTCGTGCCCCAGGCGAGCTCGGGGCGCTGGCGGATCCACGCGGGATCCTCTCCCATGTGCACGCCGTTGATGAGCCGGCCCTCGTCGGCGAAGCCCACCGAGATGCTGCCGAGCGCCTCCAGGTCCTTGAGCCAGAGCTCCTGCAGCTTGGCGTCGGAGAGGTCGCGCGTGTAGTTGATGCCGGGGCCCGCGGGCGCGTCGGCGGCGTTGGCGGATTCGGACTCTGCGTCGGAGGCGCCGGGCTCCTCGGCCTCGTCAGAGTCGTCGTCGTCCGCGTCGTCCATCGAGTCGGCGGGGGCGTCGGCCTGCGCGAGGGCCGTGGTCGAGCTTGAAGAGGTGGCCGATGCGGCTTCGGGAGCGACGGCCGGGACGCCTGCGGCGGCCATCGCGGCCTTGCCTGCGGGAGAGTCGGCGGCGGGAGGGGCCGCGGCTGCGGAGGCATCGGACGCGACCACGAGCGGAGGTGCGGCGAGCGCGCCCGTGGCGGGTGCAGAGGAGGCCGCGGCGGAGCCGAGCGCTTGTCCCACCTCACGCGAGGCGACGGCTGCTGCGGGAGCAGACGCGGGCGTCGACGAGGACGCGGACGGTGACGCGAGCGCAGACGCGGACGATGCGGCCGGCGCGCCGGATTCGGCCCAGGGAGCGGCGCAGGAGCAGAGGAGCAGCAGGAGACAGCAGAGACGGTGAGCCATCGCGGCACCTTATAAACCGAAACCTCGGGCCCTCTCCAAGGAGAGAGATGCGCGCGGCGCGCGGCCACCAGGGTGAGCGCGTCTCGTGCGTGAGCGGCCACGGCCTGAAGGCTCGGGACGAAACTGCGTTGACACTGGTCAGCGAATCCGCTACATCCCCGCGCCTCGTTGCTGCCGGGACATCGGCGCGACGGACTTTCGAGCGGGCCCCAGCCCACCTGAAAGGCACAACAAGTTCGGGGCATTAGCTCAGCTGGGAGAGCGCCGCAATGGCATTGCGGAGGTCGACGGTTCGATCCCGTCATGCTCCACCAAGTGATGGCCCTCGGGACTGCAAGGTCTCGGGGGCTTCTTCTTTTCGGGCGTCCGAACGAAGCCGCGGAACCAATCGTGCGCGGGCTCGTGTAACCGAGTCGAATGAGCGCCGTGATCGTTCCCCTGCCCCAGCCGCCGGACGAGCTCGACGAGCTGACGTTGGCGCGCGCGCGGCGGCGCGAGGACGCGGCGTGCCGGGCGCTGGTGCTGCGCTACCAGCGGCCTGTGTTCGCCCTGCTCTCGCGGCTCCTGGCGAACCAAGGACGGGCGGCGCTCGTCGAGGACCTGGCGCAGGAGACGTTCCTGCGCGCGTTTCGTGCGCTGCCCGAGTTCGACACCGCGGGGCCAGCGCGGCTCTCGACGTGGCTCCTGACCATCGCCACGCGGCTCGCGCTCGACGAGCTCAAGACCAGGCGGCCGCAACACGAAGCGCTCGAACAGGCAGACGCGGTGGTCTCGCTAGACCGCAGCGACACGCTCACGCAGCGGCGGCAGACCGTCGAGAAGATCGCCCGGGCCGTCGAGGCGCTCACGCCGGATCAGCGCGCGGCCTTCCTGTTGCGCGAGGCGCACGGGCTCTCGTACGAGGACGTCGCGGCGGCCCTGCAAGTGGACCTGGGCACGCTCAAGTCCCGCCTCTCGCGCGCACGGGCGGCGCTGCGCATCGCCCTCGAGGAGCTGAGATGAACGACGACGACATCAGCAAGCGGGCGCTCGACGCCTGGCCTGCGAGCGAGCCGCCGCCGGGGTTTGCGGACCGGGTCATGGCCGCGCGTGCAGTGAGCCACGGGAGCCGTGGACGGCGCAGGATCCGTCTGGCCATCGCCGTCGGCGTCGCAATCGTCGCGCTGGCAGCGGGTCTCCTCGCGCAAGCGCTGCGGCCCACCTCAGGCCAGCGCACACTGACGGGTCGCGAGACGATCACGCTCGGACGCCGGGGGCTCGCGGTCGCCGAGGCCGGCACGCAGCTCTCGTGGACCGTGTCCGCGGGCGGCGATGCGCGCGTGGAGCAGACCTCGGGGAACGTCTTCTATCGCGTCGAGTCGGGCGGACCGTTCGTCGTCGCAGCGCCGGACACGGACGTGACCGTGACCGGAACGTGTTTTCGCGTGGAGGTGCAGAGCGTGGCCACTGTGAAGGAGAACGCGCGGGCGGCGCTCGCGGGCGCCGCGGCGGCGAGCGTCGTGCTGGTGACCGTGTACGAGGGCCGCGTGCGCATCCAGCAGCACGAGGGTGCGCAGAAGCAAGTCGAGCTGGCCGCGGGCGAGCAGGCGCGCTTCCAGCCGCTCTCGCCGTCGAGCGGCGCTCAGCCCTGGCCGCCCAGCCAGGCTGCGTCCAGGACGCTGGCGCCACCAACGGGTGCGCTCGCGACCAAGGCCAGTGCGCCCGCGCCCAAGACCACTCCGCTCGAGGGAGCCTCGCCCGCTGTGCTGCGCGCGCGCATCTCCGAGCTCGAGGCGCAGGTGGCGCAGCTCTCGGCCGCTCAGGCAGACGTCGAGATGTTCTCGAAGGTGCGCGGCTTCACGCCCGATGAGCTCAAGCGGTTCGCGGAGAATTGCGAGCTGCGCATGGGTGCCCCCGCCTACGGGAGCACGCCGCCGAAGTTCAATCCCGAGGAGGCCCGGAAGCTGTCGGTGCCGGCGTCGGAGGTCGAGCAGGTGAATCAGATCCTGGCCGCGCAGAACGTGGAGTTCAACCGGGCCATGCGCGACATCTACCTCGCTGGAACAGGCGACGTGGCAGGCGCGGACCAGCTCGACTCGGTCGCGATGGTGCATGAGCTGCTCGCCAAGACCTCGGAGGAGCAAAAGACGTCGGGCAGGCGGACGGTGGCGAGGGAGAACGCGGGCCTCGCCAAGCCTCCCGCCGACTCCACGAGCGAGCCGGCCATCACGCGCATGTTCCGCCTGCAGAACGGTGTGAGCGCGAAGCTTGAGGAGGCCCTCGCGGCATCGCTGGGGCACGCAGACGCGGAGCGCATGATCGATGCGCTCACGCCGATGCACACCGCCTACGCCGGCTGTCCTCAAGACAAGCCCTGAGGTTCGCCGCGCTCACGTCTCGAACGCGCCCAAGGCCGCCTCGATGAGCGGGTCCGGCGAGAGCGATGTCCTCCACGCCGCGTGGATGGGCAGCGCCGACTTCGGCAGCGGCACGCGGTGCACCACCACGCCCGCGACGTGCGGCCCCGCGGGCGTGTTCCACGGAATCAGCCCCACGCCGAGCCCCGCGGCCACGAGGCCCAGGATCGCGTCCGCCGAGTCCGCCGAGAGCAGCTTCTTCGGCGCCACGCCCGCCCGCGCCAGCGCCTGAAGCTGCAGCGTCCGCGCGCCGAGGTCGGTGTTGTAGACGACGAACGTGTCCGCCTGGAGCTGCTCGAGCTGCACCCGCTTGCGCGCCGCGAGGCGATGCGACGCGGGCAACGCCAGGAACGCCTGCATGCGGCCGATCTGCCGCGCGCGGATGCCCGCGGGGACCTCGGACAGGTGGTCCACGATGAGGTCGCACTCGCCCGCGAGCAGCGCGTCCAGGGCCACGCGGCGCGACTCCTTGACCTCCAGCGCGATGGCCGGCTTGAGCTTGCCGACCCGCCGCGCCCACTGCGGGATGAGCGACTTGAGGTGCAGCCCGGCCGTCTGCACGCGCAAGGTCCCGCCGTACGCGCGCTGGGTGATGGCGGACTCGACCGCGCGCAGGCCCTCGAGGAACGGCGCCACGAAGTCGTACAGCACGCGCCCCGCCGAGGTGAGCCGCACGCGATCCTTGCCGATGCGCTCGAACAGCGCGCAGCCGAGGTCGTCCTCCAGCCGGCTCACCTGCTGGAACACGCCCGGCTGCGTGATCGGATACGGGA
>JAFEBC010000750.1 GCA_018266095.1 Deltaproteobacteria bacterium | reverse complement strand
GTGTCGAGCCATCCCATCGCGTCGCGCGCGTCGGACATCGCGATCTGCGCCTCCGGGAGATCGAATTGGTGCATGCCGCAGGTGAACACCACGCCCTCGTCGTCGTGGATGAGCAGCACCGCGCTCTCGTAGATCGACGACGCTCGGCGTGACTGCATCCGTTCGAGCCAAGGCTCCCACGCCGATGCCGCACCTGAAGCTTCCATGCGAATCGCCACACCGCCAGCGTCGCGCAAGGCACGCCCCAAGTTGGCGACACTCGCCGCCTGCTCATGAAGCAGCCCGCTGAATTCGATCAGCGCCGCGCGCGAACATTCGCCGACGCGCGCGATCAGCTCCTTGGCCAGCGGTCCGTGGCGCCCCCAAGCGAAGGCAGCCGCGAGCGCGTCGTCCTCGATGATTTGGATCTTGAAGCTGCCTGGGCCGGTCTTGCCCTCAGGCGGAATTCCGCGAGCCGACAAGGCCCGCGTGACCTCTACAGCGTCGCGCCACGGGCCGGGGACGAGCATGAAGAACGACGGTGTTCGGCGGTTCATGCCCCTACTTTACCCGCGCCCACACGACGTCCTCATTGTTCCGCCGATCCACGAGCGCCTCCACCGCGCCCGCCGCGTTCGCGCGGAACAAGATGCGCCCCTCGGCGCCTCTGCGAAAGAACAAGTCCCCCGACTCGAGGAACAGCTCCGTCGACGGCCGCCCGGCGCGGTCGAGGAACAGCTTGTCGCCCTCCGCGCGCACCGTCTGCTGCTTGCCCTCGGTGAGCTGATACGTGCCGACATACGCCGCGAGCCGCTTCGGATCCGCGGGAATCGCCGCCGGGTCCTCGTAGTACCGCAGCGTCTGCGAGGCCACGATCTGCCACGTGCCCTTGCGCTTCATCCACGTGTCCGTCGTGTGGTACCGCGCCGTCAGCGCCTGCCCGAAGATGGTCTCGGTCTCGTCGGCGTCGTAGCTGAAGATGGCCGTGTCGCCGAGGATGCGCGTCTGCGGGCGCGCGATCTTGATGCTGCCCGTGTAGCCCTTCGGCATCGGCTGCACGTCCTCGATGAGCGCCTTCTTGTCCATGAGCCGGCCCTTCTCGTCGAAGAAGACGCAGTCCTCGGCGTAGGCGGCCTTCCACGGCTCCTGGTTGCCGGGCGCGACGGCGTCGTAGAGTTCCTGCGTGCGGCGCAAGAGCTCGGCCTCGGTCATCTCGAAAGCCTTGGACGGCGTGGCCTTCGCGGGCGCGGGCTTCGCGGGCGCGGGCGTGGCCGGGGCGCCGGCGAGGAGCAGCGTGGACAGGACGAGGAGGGCGTGGGGCATGGGAGTCTCCGGGCAGGGTCGCAGGACCCGTACGTCGGACGCCGTCGCAAAGTTCACATTCAGTCACGCGGCGCGCGGCTAGGCTTGCGGGCGCTTGCGCACTCACTCGATCGCCCTCGCGATGGCCTGCACGTTCCTCCTCGGCGGGTGCTCGTCGTCGAGCAGCACCACGCCTCCTGCCACGCCGCTGCGCGCCGGCTTCCTCTGGGGCACGGCCACCGCGGCGCACCAGATCGAGGGCGGCCCCTCGGACCAGGGCCTGCACGAGAACGACCTGTACCAATGGGAGCAGGGCGGCCACATCGCCAACCACGACAGCATCGACACCGGCCCCGACGGCTACGCGCGCTGGCAGGCCGACTTGGACCTCATGCAGTCCATGGGTGTCAACGCGTACCGCTTCAGCATCGAGTGGTCGCGCGTCGAGCCGCACGACGGCGTCTGGGACGAGCAGGCCATCGCCCACTACGGCGCGCTCATCGACGCCTTGCGCGCGCGGCACATCGAGCCCGTGGTGACGCTGCAGCACTTCACGCTGCCCATCTGGCTGCACGATCTCGCCGCGGAGGCGCAGCGTCCGGGCTGGGCGGCGCCGATTGGAAATGCGCCCGTGGTGGACCGCGCCGCGCGCTTCGCGGGCGAGATGGCCAGGCGCTTCGGCGACCGCGTGGATTGGTGGATCCCGCTCAACGAGCCGAACACGCTCTGGAGCGGCGCGTACCTCGGCGGTCAGTTGCCGCCCGGGCACGTCCTGGACTTTGCCGGCGTGCAGCGCGCGCACGTGAACCAGATCGAGGCGCACGTGGCCATGACCGACGCCATCCGCGCCAATGACCAGATCGACGCCGGCAGCGGGCGCGCCACCTTCATCGGCATCGCGCAGCACATGCGCGTCTTCATGCCCAAGAATCCCTCGAGCGACGCCGACGTGCGCGGCGCGGATCAGCTCCTGCGCGACTTCAACGACGCCATCATCGACGCGGTGACGTTCGGCGATCTCGACCTGAACTTCGACGGCCAGTTCGACCGTCCTGGCGAGGGCCAGGGCCTCTCGCGGCTCGCAGGGCGCCTCGACTTCGTGGGCATCAATTATTACTCGACGCAGCTCGTGCTCGGCATCTCCAAGACCGACGACGCGACCGGCATCACGCTCCTGGGCCTGCCGCAGGAGAACGACGATCCGGCCGTCCCACACACGGACGTCGGCTGGCAGATCTATCCGCAGGGCATGCACGATCTGCTCGTGCGCGCGCACCTGCGCTGGGGCCTGCCGATCGTGGTCACCGAGAACGGCATCGCCGACGCCGATGACTCGCGGCGCGCGCGGTTCCTCGTCGATCACGTGAAGTCGATGCAGGACGCCGTGCGCGAGGGCGCGGACGTGCGCGGGTATCTGCACTGGAGCCTGTACGACAACTTCGAGTGGTCGTCGGGCTACGCGCCGAAGTTCGGCCTGGCGACGGTGGACCGCACGGATCCGCTGCGCAAGCGGACGGCGCGGCCGAGCGCGCAGGTGTTCAAGCAGATCGCGCAGTCAAATGGCGTGACGGCGGCCATCGACGCCTCGGTGCCGCTGCGCTGAGACGCGGACGTCGACGAGGGCAGGGTGCGCGACGCATTGATCGCGCGGGCGGCATCGCGTACGAAGGCGCGCCTTGGATCTCCCGCTCAGCCACCTCGGCCTGCTCGCGCTCGCGGCCCTGCTCGCGGGGCTCGTCGACTCCATCGGCGGCGGGGGCGGGCTCATCACCGTCCCTGCGCTGCTCGCGGCGGGCCTGCCGCACCAGCTCGCGCTCGGCACCAACAAGGGCCAGTCGGTCTTCGGCTCGGGCTCGTCCCTCTGGCGCTACTGGCGCGCGGGCCTCATCGATCGCAAGCGCGCGCGGATCGCGTTTCCGCTGGGCCTCGCGGGCGCGCTCCTGGGCGCGTGGCTCCTCCTGCACGTGCCCACCGGGGGCCTCAAGCCCATCGTGGCCGCCCTCCTCCTCGCGGCCGCCATCGCGCTCTTCGTGCAGCCGCTCCTGCTCGCGCGGGCGCAGGCCTCGGGCGCCCGTCCGCCCTCCGAGTCCAAGGCCCTGGTGCTGGGCGGCGCGCTCTCGATCGTCTTCGCGGCCTATGACGGCTTCTTCGGGCCGGGCACGGGGACGTTCCTCATCGCCGGCTTCGTGCTGCTGTTGCACACGCCCATCACGCGCGCCTCCGCCGACGCCAAGGTGGTCAATTTCGCCTCCAATCTCGCGGCCTTGGCCCTCTTCGCCTCGCGGGGCACGGTGGTCTGGAAGGTGTCGCTCTCGATGGCCCTCGGCCAGTTCGCGGGCGCTGCCATCGGCGCGCAGCTCGCGGTGCGCGGCGGTGACCGTCTGGTGCGCCCGGTGGTCCTCACCATCGCGCTGGCGTTGGTGTTGAAACTGCTCCTGGGCGGGTGACCGATGTTTCTGTGGTTGACACGCGGCGCCGCGTCGGCGACGGTCAAAGCCCTGCTCTGAAACACGCGCACTCCCAAGCACGACCTTCAGGAGAAACAGCCCCATGGGCATTTCCCGCACAGTCTCCGTGTCCGACAAGTTCCGCGCGGCCGGACAGTACATGCACAACCGGCTCACCGGCCGGCCGACGTCGCTGACGCTCGAGATCACCAAGCGCTGCAACGCCACCTGCGACTTCTGCCCCTACTGGGAGGCCGACGAGGTCGAGGAGTGCAAGGACTGGACGCCCGCCATCCGCTACTTCCAGCCCCTGCAGGTCTCGATCACGGGCGGCGAGCCGTTCCTGCGCAAGGACTTGGTCGACATCGTCCGCCAGGTCAAGAACGTGCCGGGCTTCCGCTACATCGGCCTGTACACGAACGGCTGGCTGCTCAACGAGAAGAACATCGCTGAGCTGACCGAGGCCGGCGTCAACCAGATCCAGATCTCGTGCAACTACCCCGACGAGCGTCAGGACACCGAGCGCGGCATCCCCAAGCTGTTCGACAAGCTCAACACCTTCCTGCCGGCGATGGCGAAGAAGGGCTACGACAACCTGTCGATCGGCACCTTCCTCTGCGCTGAGAACCTGGACTGTGTGGTCGAGCTGGCGCGCGTGGTGAAGGGCTGGGGCGTCAAGCACTCGTTCAACAGCTACTCGCGCCTGAAGAACGACAACCAGACGCACGTGCTGCCGCCGGAGATGATCGAGAAGGCGAAGGTGGTCATCGAGGAGCTGATCGCGCAGAAGCACATCAACCGCAACTCGCTGACGAGCGATCAGTACCTGCGCACCATCCCGACGTTCTTCCAGGAGGGCCAGCGCCCGGGCTGCATCGCGGGCGACAAGTTCCTCTACATCGACCAGCAGGGCTTCGTGAAGCAGTGCCCGGAGCTGCCGCCCATCGCGCACATCAGCGAGCTGGACGCGAAGGGCGCCGAGACGCAGCCGGTGTCGTGCGGCATGTGCTGGTACGCCTGCCGCGGCGAGCACCAGACCAAGATCACTCCGGCGCGCGTGATGGAGCTCATTCGATGAAGACGTGGGTCACCAAGTTCGACGAAGAGCTGCTCGAGAAGAGCCGGCACTTCCTGCGCGGCGCGGATTCGCATCCGGAGTCGCGGGCCATCCTCGAGAAGTTCGGCTTCTCGGCTGAGGAAGTGAAGCGCGGGCACGAGCTCATCGAGCACACGGAGAAGTCGTTCCAGTGGGAGCGCGAGGGCAAGGCGTGGAACTTCCTCTCGCCCACCGTGGAGCGCCGTGAGGCCGAGGCCAAGCACTGGTACAGCGACACGCGCTGGCGCTACGTGCGCACGTGCGTGCGGTCGGCCGAGGAGAAGACGGGCTTCGTGCCGGGCGAGGCGGCGGGCAAGTCGATCGCGTGGAAGCTGACGGTGGGCCTCATCAAGGGCTCGCTCGAGGCCGCGAAGATCGCGTCGCCGATGGCGCTGATGGAGCACCGCGCGGAGCTGAAGAAGCACCTGGCGCAGGCGCGTGAGCAGAAGCCCGAGGGCGCGCCGCCGCCGAAGGACACCGCGCTGGTGGAGCTGGCCGGCTGGTACGAGCGGTGGCGGCTCCTCGCGCAGCGTGTGTTCCGTGAGCGCGGCGATCTGATGGCGCCGTACGGCCTGTCGCCCGGCAAGGCGCCTCCGCGTCTGCGCGGCAAGCTCGCGCAGATCAAGTACGGCGAGCGCGCGGCGTCGTTGCCGATCCTGGGCAAGCCGGGCGCGGGCGCGGCCGTTCCGGAGCCGACCGCGGCTGAGCTGCGCGGCGAGGCCGAGGTCGAATCGCCGTCGCTCCACTAGTCGCACCAGGCGCGCGTGACGGCGAAGAAGCAGAGCTTGAGTGGCACCCTCCTGCGCCTGGCCTTCGGGCTGTGCGTGGGAGGCGCCGTCGCGGGCGCGGTGGGCTGGTACACCGGCGTCAACGTGCACAAGACGCTCGAGTACGCGTCGGGCGTGCCGCTGTACGCGATCCTCTTGTGCTGCTCGTCGGCGTTCGTGATGCTGGCGCTGCAGGCGTGGCGCTGGCACAGCGTGATGGGCCCGCTCTTGGGTCTGCGCTACCGCGACGCGTACAAGGCACAGATCGTGGGCGTGATGTTCAACGCCATCCTGCCCGCGCGCGGCGGCGATCTCTTGCGCGTGCAGTACCTCGGTCGGCGCACGGGCAAGTCGCGCGCGACCATCCTCGGCACCGAGATCGCGGACCGTTGGCTCGACTGGGGGGGCTGGATCCCGACCTTCCTGGTGCTGCTCGTCGTCAGCCATCCGCCCAAGTGGCTGTTCATCGCGCTCGGCGCGTTCGGGGCGCTGCTCGCTGCGATGGCCGCGGTGATGGTCACGCTCCTGCGCACGGGCTGGACGCCAAAGGAGTCCTCGCGCTTCCACAGCGTGTACCTCGCGCTGCGCCAGGGCTTCGCGGTGTTCCGCCAGCCGCGCACGTGGCTCATCGCCTTCCTCATCGCGCCGCTGCCGTGGCTGTGGGAGTCGTGCGCGATCGCGTGGGCGGCCGAGGCGTTCGGCATCCACATCACGCTGGTGCAGGCCTTCTCCACCATGATGGGCTTCAACGTCGCCATGGCCGTGCCATCGCCGGGCGGGATGGGCACCATCGAGTCGGGCGGCCAGGCGGCGCTGGTGTGGTTTGGCCAGGACCCGTCGCGGGCGATGGCGTTCATCTTCGTGTACCACCTGACGCAGCTCTTGCCGGGCATCGCTGGCGGCGCCGCGGTGCTGGTGGCCGAGGGCGAGAAGCTGTTCGGCGCGGCGAGCGAAGTGCCGCAGATCGACG